>CAZYHH010000010.1:0-24516 GCA_964647295.1 uncultured Pseudomonadales bacterium | reverse complement strand
GCTGACTGTTAATCAGCGGGTCGCTGGTTCGAGCCCAGCAGGCGGAGCCATATTTCTAACGCGCTATTGGTAGCTTGTTATTCTGAATAGAACAGAGACTCGTGTTTATAGTGAATGTATATATACGTCTATTAGATGGATCATTCTATTTTGAGATTCGAGGACTTCCATAATTACATTCTTGAATGAAGAAAATCAATAAAAAACGCGCTGAATCGATGAAAGAGCTTGGGGCAATTATGTCGAGCTCTTTTGATCCTATACTTTCGGCCCGAAGTATTGAACAGTTTGCGCCTAGAAGCACCGACGTTGTTATTGCACCGTTTGGTAAATGTGGGACCACTTGGACGCAACAGATTTTTCACACTTTGAGAACTAAGGGCGATATGAATTTCGATGATATTTCAAGAGTCGTGCCTTGGATTGAGACTAGCGGCTCTTTGGGGTTGGATATCAATGCTGAGCAGAAAGCATATCCTCGAGGTTTTAAGAGTCATTTAAGTTACGACAGGGTTCCAAAAGGCTGCAGATATATAAATGTAATTCGTAATCCTATAGATGCTGCTTATTCTTCTTTTAAGTTTATGGAGGGTTGGTATATCGAGCCGGGTACTGTATCTGCTGATGAGTTTGTGCTGCAAAATGCGCGAAAAGGGGAATATCACAGACATTTTATTAGTTGGTGGCCTCATCGAAACGATGAGAGTGTATTATATCTCGTTTATGAACATATGAAGCAGGATATAACGAGAACGATAAAAAAAATCGCGGCATTTATAGAAGTAGCACTCGATCAAGATCTCTTGGAGATTACAAAAAAGCATTCAAGTTTCTCATTTATGACTGAACATCAGGATCGGTTTGATGACGCAATGTTGCGTGAGCAATCTGAGTCAAGGGTGTTGCCTAAAGGTAGCGATAGTTCAAAAGTCCGCCTAGGCAAGGTCGGTGGGTATGATTTAGGTGAGGAGGTTATAGCTGCCTTAAATGTTAAATGGCAGGAGATCGTAATGCCTGTCACCGGGTTTGGAAGTTATAAAGAGTTGATTGCTTCGCTAGCTCACCCTAACGAAGGGAGAGTTTGACCTTCGTGGTGCGATGGTGTCGATAGTATCTATTGGGTTCTCGATGAGAAACTTTTTGCTGATCGAAATTCATGTTTTAGAGATGTAGGTTGTTTAGTAAAAGGAGATTGTTTTGACTGATTATTCAATGCCAAATGTTTCAAATGATTTGTCTGGTCAAGTAGCGCTAGTGACTGGTACAACTTCTGGTTTAGGCTGGCGCTTTGCTCAGGTGATCGCAGCTAGCGGAGCTAAAGTAGCGGTCACCGGAAGACGCATAGATCGGTTGGAATCTCTTGCTTCAGAGATTAATGACGCTGGCGGAGTGGCTGAGCCTATTCAGCTTGATATGCAGGATAACGAATCAATTATGAATTGTGTGGATCAAGTTGAATCTAAGCTTGGGACTGTGACTATTCTTGTAAATAATGCTGGGATTCCTGATGCTCAGCGAGCCCACAAAATGTCACTTGATTTAATTGATTCGGTCTTTGATACCAATTTGCGTGGACCCTATGTCTTGTCTTGTGAGGTTGCCAGACGCTTAATTGAGGCTGAAAAGCCAGGTCGGATGGTCAATATTTCCTCTGTGGGCGGTTTTAACTACGGGGGAAATGGTGCTGCGCTATATTCCATAACCAAATCCGCGATTGTTCGTATGACCGAATGTTTAGCGGTTGAGTGGGCCAGATACAATATTAACGTTAACGCCATTGCTCCTGGTGCATTTTCTTCAGAGATGATGGATGGAATGCTGGAACGCATGGGAGATATTTCTAAGCATTTTCCTCGTAAGCGGATTTGTGATCCTGCGCAGATGGACAGCACTTTACTGTATTTTTTGTCTCCCGCTTCTGAAGCGGTTACAGGAACGTATATAAAGATAGACGATGGGCAAGGCTCTCGCTAGATATCGCCGGAGGCTTTTGGGCTGTTGTTGAAGAGTATTATTTTCTTGAGTTACGAGAAGTAATGAAAACCTAGTCGAAGCTGCTTCCCTCGGATTCGTATCTCTTGGTTAACTTGGAAAAATCGGGCCCTTCCCTGCCGAATCCCAAGAAATTGTTTACGCCCATCAGATCTGTAAATCGAGGAGGATTCCGTTCAAGCATCTCTTGGGTAACGCCTTCGCGGATTAATTCTTGAGTTTGGATGTAAGATCTACAATAGACAACCGCTCCATTGATTCTTAGTCCTGGGGTTTTCCTCTCGTAAGCTCCATGCCAGGTGTTGCCCGCACAGACCACCACAGAGCCAGCGGGCATTTCTAAGGGGATACACTTTGAATTGTGGTAAACGCTACTTTCTTTCGATCCTGTGGGTCTGCGGAGAAGATGATTGCTGCCGGGAACAACAGCAAAGGCGCCTTTGTCTCGCTGATAGTCAACGAGTGCATAGTTGGCAACTGCAACTGACACGGGTTTTGAGAGCTGTAGGGTCCATTGATCTGTGTGAAGTGGTAGAGCAGGGTCGCCTTTGGCTCGCACGTGAGAGTAAACCGTAGATAGTTTCATGCTCAAGCCCAGAAGATACTGCATCAACGCGAGGGTATATTCGTTCATCACGAGCTTTTCAAATATCGGGTCTTCGAAGAGTAGATAGCTGCCCTCACGCAAGGTACCACCATCCCAAGAATCGAGATCGGGTAAGTCGACATTCGATTTGTCAGCACTTTGAGCGATGATCACCTTTCGAAGTTCTTTAACCATATCTAAATCGATGACATCTGGAATCACCGTGTATCCTTGTTCCTCGAGTTCGAGCACATGTTTCTCTAGCTTTAATCGATGGATTTCCTCAAAAACGATTTCTCGTGAAGATTTTTTCTCTTCTTGTTCGTTAATTTGTGGCTCGGCCATATTTGATTTCCTTTATTTAGAGTTAACAAGCAATCGTTATCACGAGGTAGGAACAGTCCAAATGGCAGATGACCAGGCTCTTTCCTGAATGGTTTTTTTCAAGTCTGATCTCGGAGAAACGCCTGCCTTTAGAGCGTCCCAAGTTGACCAGCGGCAGGTCGGATTTTCCAGAGCTCTGACGTAATAAAATGCCCGTGTGGTAGGATCAAATTCTGGATCTTCCCAGAGCACTTTTAATTCTGCGCCAGATTTCTGATTAGAAATCGAGCAGTCTGTCAGATCTACGCTCGCACCGTTATCCGGACAACGGTGTGTTTCTGAATCGACGGTTGCGCCATCGGCACAAGCTACATCATAGACTCTCTCGTTGTGCTCTCCACTTTTGGTCCAACCCTTAACAATTTGCAATCTTTGCAAACTCGCTGAAGTCGTATCTTTAGTTGCCCAAGCCAGGAACTTCGGCGAGGCGTCAGATTTCACTAAGAGTTCAGAGCCCATTGACACGCCCCCCCGATAGGCGTCAGTTAAAACCTCGTCACTATTCAAGTCTAAATTTTCGTAATGGTAACCACTAAATAGCCGGACTTTTATTCGTGGCCCTGAGGTCGCGAAAGTTTCTTTTCTTCTAAAAGCTTTATAGATAGCTTCACGACTATTTTCTTCAGCCCAGACACCCGTCAATCCAGAGGCGCCCCAAGTCTCGTAGCCGCCCGAGGCATATTCTTTGCCGTCGATCTCCCTGATTCGTACTCGTCCAGCTTGGCGGATGACCTCAGCATCTGCTGCCGATAACGGAACAGATCCTCTACTTTGGCCATTAGCGTCGAGCAAGCCGACCTTGGAAAAATAGGTTTCTTCGTCGAGCGAAGCTGCTACGGTATGGGTATCAGAGGAACCGATAAAACCAAACTGGTAGGCATTTGTGATGCCTTTTTCCTGCAGACTCAGGCCTTTCAGTAAAGCATCGCGCGCGTAGGAGCCACTTGGCTCACTGTAATCGGTTGTCGCGACTCGATAGGGCATAATCTCAAAATCAGCCCACTCATCAGTATCTGACAATAGGGGATGGGTTTCCGAGGTGCCTTTTACCTGAGTGATTTCGATCAAGGGCTCATTACGAATTCTTCGCTTGGCATACTGATCATCAAGCGGATTGCTTGCCCAATCAAGCAACTTAAACTTTTGGCCGTTAGAGCCGTTGGAGTTATGTGGGATAGCCAACGTCTCGATGCCCTCAGATCTCAGACTGTCCATCCAGTCCCACAAGCCCTCAGGATTTTGACTATGGAATCTGGAGAAGGGCATCGCCGGCAATTTATCTGCGTCCTGGAAGATCACGTTACGGTGCAGATTGCCTCGATCATCAGTAGAGGAAGTGTATTCGTATGCCACAAAAGTAGTGAATTCACCGGGGTTGTAGTGAGTTTGAGCGGCCAATGCGATATCTGCCCAGGCATTTTTTGCTATTTGGTTAACCATGTTTTCGCTGACTAGCCCAGAGTCAATTCCCTGCAGGGTATCCGGCAGGAAAGATCTAAAGGCGGTCACTCGTTGAGGTAGGCTTTCAAAAGTCCTGTTACTTTCAGCATTGAGGTTATGCAAGTCTTGTACGTGGCCATATTGTGAAAATTTGGTACTGGTGTCTGCTGCAGCTTTGACCGCCCCTAAAAACATCGCGTGGTCGGTCACGGCATAGAAGTCTAATGGCCGCCTGAGTTTGACTTCAAATCCTGCGGGGTGTTCGATCGCTTCTCCTTTAGCATAGCGATAAGCATCGTATGGCGTTGCTATGGTGCCGAAAGCGAAAGCATCGAAGGAATAAGTAGTATGGACGTGTAAATCACCAAAATATGCATTTCTATTGGCATTCTTATTAGGCTCTAAAGTAATGGTATCCTGTGGCATCTCGAGCTGAGCACCTCCGAAACGCACTTCCGGTTGCTCACACGCAGTCACTATGAAAAGACCAAGCGAAATACCCAAGAATCTTGAAAACACTGAATTAATCATGGTCCCTCCTATCTAGACAGTTTTATATCATTATTTGAGTGACCCTTGCATCTTTTGTAATCAGCGCGCTCAAATCATTTTCTAATTGTAGTGAACTGCATTTTGAGGCGTCGGGTAATCGGAATATATTAAGAATGATGTTTTTGATTGGTAAAAGTGATGGAAGAGACAAAGGATCCTCGAAGAAAAATAGAACTGAACAGTATTGAAAACCTCAGAGATTTAGGGGGATACCAGTGTGCTAATGATCGTAAAACGCGTTGGGGTGTTTTTTTCAGATCGGGAGATATGTCCGTAATGAGTAAGACAGATCAGAAAGCCTTATTGTCTATTGGCGTTCAAACATTGATCGATTTGAGGATGGCCAAAGAAATTGATGTGGCGCCTAGTGTGTTTGCGGATTCTGGTGAGCTATTTTTTGTCAATCATGATTTTTGGGGCACTCGATTTGATAATTACCGCTCTGCTAGAAAGACGGCTGCGCCCAATGAAAAATTAGCGGATCTATATTGTAGAGGGCTAGAGATTAATGGGTTTGTCATGGCCGAGATCATGAAGACGTTTGCTTATCGGCAAGGGGGATTTGTTTTTCATTGTCGATCCGGTAAAGATCGTACCGGCTTAGTTGCTGCAATGCTGTTGTCGATTGCTGGTGTCCCGAAAGACACGATTTGTGCTGATTTTGGTTTGAGCTCAGAGTATCTGAATGAGCCTGAATTGACCGGAGAAGAGTTGAAAAAACCTGGAGCCTATCAAAAGGGCTGCGAGCCCGAGACGATGAAGCTCACGTTGGCCTTTTTAGATCGTAGCTATGGGGGCGCTATTAATTATTTAGAAGCACAAGGTGTGAGTAGTACAGAAATAGAATTGATCCGAAACAAAATAATAGATGATTGATCGGTTCATTTTTCTTATGATCTCGACTTAAAAAATGAATCTATCTGTTTGTCATCGGGTAATAGGCTCGGCTCTTATAAAAATGTAGTCGAAGGGCCGATTTCCTCTATATCGGGTTGTAGTCTTTCAAAAGCATTGACCAATTAAGTTTGGATTTGGCCACCAATTTGCGATTAATAACATTCTCAATTCTAAGCGTTGGATTAGCATTTGCCTCTTATAGTGCTGAGTCGCCTGATGAAAAAGCACAAAAAGATTTTGAAGAGGTCAGATTAGAAGAGATCATCGTTGTCGCATCAAAAAATCAATTTGGTTTGAGTGGATCGACCAGTTTGGATTCTGTGTTTGGTGTAGATAAAGATTTGCTGTCCACAGCAAGATCCGTGAGTTCGTTTACTTCGGAATTCCTGGATGAGTTTGATGTTACGGGGATTAATGACCTAGTCAGTTTTGTGCCGAGTAGCTTTACCACATCTTTTTTTGGGGTGGGAGGCTCGCTCGATATTCGGGGGAGTTCGGCAGAAAATTATTTTCGAGGAGTTAAGCGACTTAATAATGAAGGAAACTTTCCCACTGCCGTCGGGGCCAGTGATCGAATTGATATTGTGCGCGGGCCCATGACGCTGATCTCAGGTCCTAGCAAGGTAGGAGGTGCTTTAAATTTTGTGCCAAAGTCTGCTCGAGCAGACACGGGTCGATATTTACCTGGGATAATGGGCGAATTGGCGTTTAAGGGTGGGAAGTGGGACAAGTACATAGTCGAGACCGAGTTAGGCGGACCGCTAGGCGCGTTGACAGATCGAGCAGGCTTCTACCTTTACCTTCAATCTGAGAATTCTGATTCCTATTTTGATCATGATGCGACGCGTCAAAACCTACTTCAAGGGACGTTAAACTTTGATGTCACGGATAGGTTACGGCTTGAATTTGGACTGATGAGCCAGTGGTGGCGGGGCCATGAAAACGGTGGCTGGAATCGAGTTACTCAGGAATTGATCGATTATGGTCAATACATAACTGGTCAACCATCTGTGGATATTGACCGACTTTATGGGAACAACGATGGATTGATGAATGAAGCGGAGATTGATGCTTTTGAGCTTGCGATGCTAGAGAACGGTGATGGGGGATTAGGGTTTTCAGGGGATGAGCCCTTTGGAGAAGCTGCGGATTCAGTTACCTGTTTTGAAGGTTTGACTCCTTTTTGCGTTGGAGGGTCGTCCGTTGACCCAAATAATGAGCACTTTCCACTTCAGCCTCAGAACATTACTCAGCAGGTAATCGATCGCTTGAATGGCAACACTAAATGGGTGGGTCTAGATCCAGAGACGGTTGGGACTAGCACTTTAAAGAGTAATCGTGTGCTGATCGATTTGAATGATTATTTCGATACTGATGCGCATGTATTTTACTTCGATGCGGTATATCTCCATGGGTCTGGCCTGGAAGTTACAAATAAGTTGTTTATAGAGTCAGTGGATTACCAAAATTCCGATGGCTACGGTTTCACCAAGATTGGAGATGCCTATGTGGTTGAGAATCAGTTGATTTTGAGAAAAGGGATCGCTGGACCAGACTATCAGGGAACTTTCTATTTTTCTCCTTCTATTCGTTATACCAATAGCTTTTATGCTTTGGATTTTGGCGATGAAGTATTTGATCGGGTTGACTTGTCCCAAGGGTTTAATGGTCGGTCCAGGCAGAGTTCGCCGCTGGATCTATTTCCTGACATGTCGGAGACATGGAGTCATTGGTATAACACTTCGTATTATCAGTATGGTTTTACTGGGTTTGCTAATCTGGATTTTGATAAGGGATTGGATTTAACCTTTGGCCTGAGATACGACTACGTGGACATTACTGCGGAGGATGGTGACGGTGAGCGCGGTCCAATTAGCCTGCGCAATTTTGAGGGAGGAGAACGAAAAGCAAGCAACACTCAGGATGCATTGAGTTGGTCAGTAAATGCAACTTATCAGCTTGCCGAGCACTTTTATCCATATGTCTCGTATTCTGCCCAAACTAGTCTTACCTCTGCTGCCCTTGGCGATGTGGATCCTGGGTTGGTTAGTGAAGACAGTTTTTTGGGTGATTCGGTTCTCTCCGAGTTGGGTCTTAAGATAAATTCTTACGAAAACCGATTATTCATGGCGGTTTCATTATTTAAACAAGAAAGACAGTCGTTGAGTCTGCAAGGACCGACCAATAATCAGGCAACCCGGGCGGAAGGGTTTGAGATGGAAGTTCGGGGAGTGCCGATAGAAGGGTATAGTTTCTCCTGGACTTACTCTAACTACGATATTTGGGTTCATGAGCCTGGAGGCTATACCTTCACCTACCTTGGCGCTTCTAACCTGATCAATGTAAATCCTTCAACTGTTTTTGGTGGAATTATTGGCGCCGATGTTTATGTTGATGAATGGAGCAAACGAGGTGGTATCCCAGAGGTGTCTTGGGGGATTTCGGGTACCCAGAGATGGACGGAGCGATTACGATCCAGTTTTAGCTGGACCTGGGTCGATGAAACCTATTCTTCTGTAGTGCCAGGGATACTTTTGCCGAAGTACAGCGTCTTAAATTTGAATTTCACCTACGAATTTGATGAGTTCCGATTGAGCGTTTATTTATCTAATGTGGGGGATAAGCAGTATTTTAGAGGTAACTACCCAAGTCTATATGGAAACAATACTGTCTTACCCAGCCAGCCTTTTCGGTGGCTCGCTGAAGTGGCTTATCGATTTTAGCTATTTTTTTGCCGGATTAATTGAGAAAAATAAATTTAATGGCAAATACTGCAGCCACAAAATAGGAAGCGAAGGAGCAATCCCGCCGGTTTCCTGAAAGGACCTTAACGCAGATGTAACTGATAAATCCGATTCCAATTCCGTCTGATATCGAAAACGTAAATGGCATCGCGATTGCGGTGATGATCGCTGGAAAAAATTCAGTTATGTCTCCCCAATCAATCGCTGTTAAAGATTTCGTCATTAACGCGGCAACGAATAGCAATGCGGCTGAAGTAGCAAAGCTGGGAATGCTTTTTACCAGCGGAGCAAAGGCCAGGCAGAGGATGAAAAGAGCACCCACCGTGATTGCCGATAGCCCCGTTCTGCCGCCACTTTCGACTCCCGCAGCGGATTCGATGTAGCTCGTTGTCGGGGAGGTCCCAAAAAGAGCACCAAAAGTAGTCGCCGTAGAGTCTGCTAAAAGGGCCCATTTGAGTTTGGGGATCTTGCCGTGTTTGTCGATCAGCTTGCTCCTGTTGGCTATCCCGACAATGGTCCCTGCTGCGTCGAAAACATCTACCAGCAATAATGAAAAGATGACACTGATCATAGATAGATCGAAGGCTGTTTCGAGATCCAATTGCAAGAATACTGTATCCATTGGGGGAGGCTTTGAAACCACTCCATGGAAAGTCGCAAGTCCGCTAATCCAACCGATCAAAGAGATCGCGAGTAAGCCTATTACGATTGCCCCAGGGATTTTTTTAGAATCCAGAGCGACAATAACAAATAGGCCTAATAGCGCGAGGATTGGTGCTGCATTGGATAGATTGCCCGCCGTCACTAAGGTAGATGTGTTGGCTTGTACAATTGAAGCATTCTGGAGTGCGATAAAAGCGAGAAACAACCCGATACCCGCTGTAATGGCGTGTTTTAGGTTTTTGGGAATTGAATTGATTATCCATTCTCTTATAGGGAGAAGGCTGATGATGATGAACAAGCAACCCGAAATGAAAACGGTTGCAAGTGCGGTTTGCCACGAGTGCCCCATTCCAATGACGATGGTATATGTGAAAAAAGCGTTCTGGCCCATCCCGGGGGCAAGTGCAATCGGATAGTTAGCAGTAAGTCCCATGATGATTGAGCCAAGCGCGGCTGCCAGGCAGGTTGCGACGAATACCCCACCGAAATCCATTCCTGCTTCACTAAGGATGGCAGGGTTGACGATGGTGATGTAGGCCATGGCCAGGAACGTGGTGACCCCTGCCATCAATTCTTTTCGAATTGAGGTATTGCGCTGTTCTATATCAAAAAATTGATGAATATGTTTTTGCATCTAGATCATTACCTGGAGTTTTGAGTTGGTTTGCCTATGAAGGCCTCTTTACTTTAGTCGTGATTACGTTAAATGTTGATTCGCTAATCTAAGTTTAGCAGAATGGAACAAAACCTGATTAAAGGTAGATTTATATGAAATATGTTAAGCAGGCGTTCGCGGTTCTATCGTCATTAATTTTTGCAACTTCAGTCAGTGCTGAATTGGCTGTGGGTGATGTTGCTCCGGACTTTACTTTGGCCGGCAGTGACGGTAACCAGTACACTTTGTCGCAGATGAGAGGGAAACACGTAGTCGTCGCATTTTTCCCGAAAGCCTACACAAGCGGCTGAACTCTTGAGTGTAAGGCGCTGCGTGACAGCGACCGAGAAATCAGAAAGTTTGATGTCGTGTATTTTATGGCCAGCACGGACGAGGAACGGGTCAATAGAGGATTTGCAGAGAAAAATGGAGCGACCTTCCCTGTCTTATCCGATCCGGATAAAAGTGTATGCAAAGATTACGGAGTTTTATACCCGATAGGCCTTGCGAGAAGATGGACTTTTTATATTGATCCAGAAGGCATTATTCAGCGAATTGACAAAGAGGTTAAACCAAGGACGGCAGGCGCTCAGTTAGTGAGAAATTTGCAAGAACTTCAGGTTCCAGTTGTTGGCGCTGAGTGAAGTCGCCGGATAGGCCCGCAAGACTGTTTGATCGTCATTACCTAAATTGATCGAGTGCTAGGATTTGCTTGAGCGGGTTAGAGCGTCGCCCTCCCGCCAGGGAGAGATCTGGCCTTCGTAAACTGAGGGGCCTTTGCGGAAATGTGAGGCCTCCTCGAGCGTTTCAACAAAGGGCATATCGTTGGGGTAGCATTGCGAGTCGATTGGTAGAGATCCGGCTTTAGATACGTGTCCCCATAAAGCGTGGCCCACTACTTCTTCTGCTATGCAGGCGGCCTCTATAACTTTATCTAGGTCGTAACCAGTCTCGATGCCCATCTGGTGGCACAAGTGGACAAAGTCCTCAGTGGGCACGTGGCCTGCCGCTCGACCGTTACCACAATAGGGACATCCTCCCATTCCTCCTAATGACGTATCAAAGTCAGTAACTCCTAGTAGCAGGGCCTCATAGTAACTGGCGATTGTGACACCGCGCGTGTTGTGTAGATGCATATGGTAGGTCTCAATTTCTGGATACTTTTCTTTGATCTCTATGATGGTTTCTTTGACGGTATGCGGCATATTCCAGCCCATCGCGTCGAGAAACGAAACACGGGTGACTGGTATGTCGACCTCTTGCCACTTAGAAATCATGAGATCCAGCAGGCCCATTCTTTTTTCTAAATCAAAACTACCCTCAAAATTGGAGCCGAAAGGATTACCTAAAGCGATGGAGCCGGCGTCGGCTCCAGCTTCGGCAGCCGATCGGACTGTGCTTTCCAGGCTCGAAATTTGTTCAGCTTGAGTTCGGTTGTAATTGCGCCGAGCGAAGGTGTCACACAGCTCCACGTGAGTACCAAACTTGCGTTCTCTAACATTAATTTTGGGATAATAACCATCAGCGCGATCAAACCCTCTCTTATTGAAGACTGCAGCGGTATAGGTGATGCCAGGTTTGGCTTCGAATTGATCTGCTATTTCATCAATGCATGCCATCGAAGGAGTCCATTTTGGATGTGCGAAGGATCCGATGGTGACGGTTTCCACGCCCATTTCGCTGACAGCGTTTAACAACCGAAGTTTTTCAGAGACGGAAATGTTTGGACTTTCAATTTGAAGACCCTCCCGCATCGTGTCGTCAAATATATTAACTACCTTTGGAATCTGTTCGCTCATATGAATCTCCTGCACTTCTTTCTGTTTTATCAAGAGTTAGGCGTTTCGTCGAGTCAATTTATTCTTGAACTTGATCTAGTCGATGAGGTAATTAATGAGAGATACTAAGCGATTGGTCAACTGTTAGGAGGAGAATCATGGTTTGGCAGCCGGAAATTGATGAGATTAGTAAGCGGGTTGAGCTGGCAGAAAGAATGGGAGGCCAGGAAGGGATCGACGTTCAACACAAACGCGGGAAGTTGACGATCCGTGAACGACTTGATTTGTTTTGTGATCCTTCCTCTTTTCAGGAAATTGGTCGTTTAGCCGGTGCCGCTAGCTACGAAGACGACAAGCTAACTGAGTTTCGACCTTCCAATACGGTGATTGGTCTGTGTGAGTTAAATGGGCGAAAGGTTGTGTTAAACGGAGGAGATTTTACCGTTAGAGGTGGCGCCGCTGATGCGGCCGTAGGCAATAAGGGAGGACACGCTCAGAACCTAGCAAGGGATTGGCGTTTGCCCTATGTTCGGTTGTTGGATGCGACAGGTGGTAGTGTCAAAACCTTTGAACAGATCGGTAGAACTTATATACCGACCAACCCTTCGACACCTGGGATTCAAGACTTGTTATGTGAGGTACCGGTGGTGTCTGCAGCTTTGGGTTCAGTGGCGGGTTTACCGGCGGTCGATGCTTGTCTGTCACATTTCAACCTGATGGTTAAAGGCATCAGTCAGGTGTTCCCTGGAGGGCCGCCTGTCGTTAAGGCCTCCCTTGGAATTGATATATCGAAGGAAGACCTAGGCGATGAACGATCACAAGTGTACGAGTCTGGGGTAATCGATAATTTAGCGGAGACTGAAGAAGAGGCGTTTGAGATGATCCGTCAATTCCTGAGTTACCTGCCTAATAATGTTTGGGAAATGCCGCCCAGGATGGAAAACGGAGACGATCCCGAGCGTCGTGAAGAAAGCCTGCTTTCGATCATTCCTCGGAACAAAAGACAGGCTTACGATGCCTATAAAATACTTGATGCAGTTCTAGACAAGGAATCATTCTTTGAAATCACGCCACACTATGGCCGCTCCAGGATAGTGGGACTAGCTCGCCTAAATGGTTATCCGGTCGGTATTATGATTAACAACCCAAAACGTCTGGGTGGTTCTATGGATGTGACCGCGGGAACAAAGGTTATGCGGTTTTTGCAGCTATGCGATACCTTTCATCTCCCGATGGTCTACCTGGCCGACGAACCAGGCTTTATGGCCGGCCCTGATCAGCAGGCCAAGGGGATCGTTCGCGCGGGAGCGAAAATGTTATGCACGACCCTAAGAACACAAATGCCCTGGGTTAGCGTGATCATCCGTCAACTTTACGGGGTAGCTGGGCAATGCCACGACCGTCCCAGTGGCATGTTCAAGCGTACGTCATGGCCCTCTGGTCACTGGGGCTCGATGCACATTTCAGGAGGTGTCTCTGCTGCTTATCGTCGAGTCATCGATGAATCTGATGATCCCGAAGCCACTCGAAAAGAGATAGAAGCAAAACTCGATGGGTTGGCTTCACCGTTTAGAACGGCCGAGTCTTTCAATATTGAAGACATTATGGACCCGAGAGACACGCGTCCCATGCTGTGTGAATTTGTCGAAATGTCGCAATCGATCATCTCAACGCAGCTTGGTCCGACCTCGATGCCTTACATGCCCTAATTGAGAACTGTGATTATGAAGATCTGTCAGTTAAGGAGGAATTGAAATGGACCAGATTTCCGAAGCGTACTGGATGCCCTTTACCGCTAGAAACGGTTTTAGAAAAGAGCCACGGATCATCGTGGGCGCCGAGTCTTGCCACTACATAAGCGAGGATGGAAGAAAAGTCTTCGATAGCCTTTCCGGTTTATGGTGTTGTGGCCTGGGTCATAATCGACCGGAAATCGCGGAAGCCGTGAGATCGCAATTAAATTCCTTGGATTACAGTCCTGCCTTTCAATACGGTCATCCCAAGGTATTTGAATTGGCAGACCGATTAGTTGGTTTAACACCTAAACAGCTGAATCATGTGTTTTTCACTGATTCGGGATCCGAAAGTGCTGATACCTCGTTAAAGATCGCGCGAGCTTATTGGAGAATGGCAGGCCGTCCTGAAAAGACCAAGATGATTGGTCGTATTAAGGGCTATCATGGCGCTAATTTTGCTGGAACCAGTCTGGGAGGTATCGGCCCAAATCGCAGATTATTTGGATTGTTGGCTGACTCTGACCACTTACCCCACACGTTACGCAAAGAAGAAGCGTTTTCCAGGGGTCAACCTCAGGGGGGAGAGGAGCTTGCCGATCACCTTGAAGATTTGGTGATGCTGCATGATGCATCAAACATCGCTGCGGTAATCGTAGAACCTATCGCAGGCTCGGCCGGAGTCATTGTTCCTCCATCTGCGTATCTCCAACGGCTCAGGGCGATTTGCGATCGGCATGACATTTTGCTGATCTTTGATGAAGTCATCACAGGATTCGGTCGTACGGGTGAGCGGTTTGGATCTGATGCTTTCGGCGTGGTACCCGATATCATGAACCTGGCCAAGACTCTGACAAACGGGGCTGTGCCGATGGGCGCTGTATTAGTGACAGGTGAAATCTATCAGGCATTTGTTGATGAAGAAGCAGCTGATCACCTGATCAGCTTACCTCATGGCTACACTTATACCGGGCACCCTGTTGCTTGTGCCGCAGCACTAGCCGCAATGGATATCTTTGAACAAGAGGATATGCCAGCGAGAGTGCGGGCCCTGGCACCGACATTTGAAAACACTTTGCATGCTTTAAAGGGCGAACGAAACGTATCGGACATCCGAAATTTTGGTTTGGCTGGGGCGATACAGATAGAAGCTAGAGACCAGGATCCGATGGTCCGCCCTTATGAGATAGGGCTAGCGTGCTGGAAAGAAGGCCTTTATGTGCGATGGGGAGGCGACACATTGCAGTTCGCTCCTCCGTTCGTAGCAAGCGAAGATGACATTGAGCAAATGGGTGATATTTTGAGACGGGTTATTAAGAACGTCGCCTAAAGAGGGTTATTTTGGCCAGTCACAATCCATAAAGGGTCTGCATTGTCTGGCGATCGATCAAAATATGAAATATTTTCAAAGCCTGAAAGCTCTAGATAAGACATCACTAATCTTATTCGGTCCTCTGCACCGATATTTTGAAATACGTTCACCGCTTTCGTTGGAAATAATCGATGTGACATAGCAATGATCATTTTTCCTTGATCTTTAAGGACTGTTTTGACGCTTTGAAGTACTTCGATTGGAGATGTGAGGTATTGGATAGAGACAGCACACAAGACATAGTCGAATGAATTGGCTGTGTAGGGCAGGTCGGGCTCGTTATTTAAATTATGTACGCACCAATCGGTAAGTATTTGGTTGGCGGACAGCTCCTGTTCGTTCATTCCGAGCCCTGAAACGCTAGAAAGAACTAACTTGGGTGGGAGATGCGATATCCACGAGGACATCAGGTCTAAGACGTCGCTATCTTTTGCGATCGTTTCTTGATAAAAATCGGAAAGATTCGCGATGGTAGCTTTGTCGATGTGTTCAGCAAACCTGGGAGAAGAGTAAAACAACTCGTCCGGATTTTCGTCTATTCGGCTAAACCAGGTTTTTGGTGGGAGAATTGACTCGTCATTCATGGTTTTCTTATAAAGTAGGCATAGAAAATCTTGAAAGAATAATACCTGTCATTGTCGGATAGGTTCTAATGAATCATTCACTTTTACTGAATCAAAACAAATTGTTGATTACAAGGGAAATATGAAAGTAGATGCAAGTATCGGTTCCGATATGAACCGTATCCCCGCGCAAGCCAGGAAACTCGAGGAGATGGGTTATAGTGGTTTACGTATTGCTGAGCTAAATCACGATCCATTTATGCCTTTAGCAGTAGCCGCGAGCGCTACCGATTCGGTTGAATTGATCACATCAGTTGCGGTTGCCTTTTCAAGGAACCCAATGTCTATGGCGACCTTGGCACACGACCTAAATGCTTTCTCAAAGGGAAGGTTTATTCTTGGTCTTGGGTCTCAGGTAAAACCGCATATTGAGCGTCGATTTAGTATGCCTTGGCATAAAGCGGCGGCGCAGATGAGAGAATTTATCGAAGCGATGCACGCGATTTTTTCCTGTTGGTATGAGGGAGATCGCTTGTCGTATGAGGGAGAGTATTATCAGCACACGTTGATGCCAGCAACCTTTAAGCCTGATACTCAAGGACATACGCGGCCCAGAATTACGCTTTCTGCTACCGGTCCTTTGATGACAAAACTAGCGGCTGAAATTGCGGATGGGATGATGATGCATCCATTCTCGTCGGAGAAGTATTTAAACGAAGTGACTTTACCGGCGATCCGCAGTGGGTTGAGCCAAAGCGGACGCAGTCTAGCCGACTTTGACCTGGACTATGCGCCGATGATCGCCTGTGCTGATACTGAAGAAAGCCTCGCGAAGTCGATCAATCAGGTCAGGTCTAGGATTGCGTTTTATGGTTGTACGGTTGCCTACAAACCCGTGTTGGATATTCATGGTTGGGGTGATCTCCAAACTGAGCTGATCGCGTTGAATCGACAGCACCGAACAGCCGAGATGGCTCAACTGATAACCGATGAAATGGTCGAGACGATAGCGGTTGTCGGTGATCCAGAATCAGTCATCGATCAGATGATCGAGCGTTTTGATGGGAATATTGCTCGCAGCGGCTTTGTAGCAGAGGGCATTGATCGCGACAGAATGAAGGAGCTTATCGTTAAGTTGAAAGAATCTGATAAGGCTTCAACGTAGGTAACTTGATCGAAATTGAATGCCCCAGTGTCCATCGTCCAAGGTGACGATCCAGAGGGTTTCAAAACTATTATAGATGTCTCCGGACTTGTCGATACGATGGTTTTTGATGGCCAAGTGCACTTTGTCATCGCCCTCGTGAACCGCCTCCATAGACTCTACCACCGTATGGTCCCATCCTTCTTTTTTCAGGGCTTCTTGAGAGTTTTGACTCAGGGTGATGAAGTCTTCTTTGGTAGAGATCGTATGGAAGTATCCTTTCGCTAGCCTGATGTGAGGATAATTGAGTGTCTGAGCGAGGTTGCTATGATGCTGTTCGTTGAAAGCTTTGATAAAAGCGGAGGCGACAGACTTTGCTTGGTCACTGTTAGACATTTTATTCCTTATAAGCTTAGTTGGACATCATAGTAATTTCATGAATCGACTTCATCATCGTTTGGCCTAACGTTCACATATCATTTTTGTAATCGTCAAGTTTCGTATGAGATCATCATTAGATAAGATCTAGTCTGTAATGTGAGGACGATTGAGATGGCTTACGAAAAACCGATCCCGAAGAAGGGGACACACACCGAACCGTTTTGGGAAGGCGCTAAAGAAGGAAAGCTCATGCTACCCAGGTGCTGCGATTGCAATCGAGTGCATTGGTATCCGAGATTTCTTTGTCCCTTTTGCCACTCGAATAGTATTGAGTGGGTCGAAGGAAGCGGCGAAGGCACTATCCATACGTACGCGGTTCAGCACTTGGCGTTCGGACCCTGGGCAGAAGAGGCCCCGTATGTCACCGCGTATATTGATTTAAAGGAAGGCGACCGGATGTTCACTGTGTTGAGAGGAGTCGATCCTCAGAAACCGCAAGACATTAAGATCGGGTCAAAGGTGATTGTTGAATTCGAAGAAGCGAGTGACGAGATGTCGTTACCGTTTTGGCGTGTGGTGGAGGAATAAGATGGCGGGAATACTTTCGAGAGCGGCAGCTATTGTCGGAGCAGCGGAGGCGAATGAGATTGGGTTTTTAGAGAATCCTGTTTCTTCTCTACAACTCCATATAGAAGCAATCAAAAATCTAAGTGATCAAACGGGCGTACCCATATCGAAAATAGAAGGGGTGTTTTCAACGGGTTGGTCATCGGAGCTATGTGAACACTTGGGCATTAAACCGAAGTATATCGATACGACTGCTGTTGGAGGGTGTTCGTTCGAGATGCATGTGCATCATGCGTTAGCGGCGATTCATTCTGGGATAATCGATATCGCCTTGGTCAGTCACGGCGAAAATGGATTTTCATCAAGATCGATCGGTGGAAGAGGCGCAGGGAATTATGGTGTTGGAAGTGGCGTTACCTCCCCGGCCATGGAAATGACCATGGCATACGGGTTGGGTGGTGCGCCCTCAAACTATGCTCATGCGATGGTCCGCCACATGCACCGCTTTGGCACCACGACGGAAGATTTCGCTCATATTGCTAAAGTTACGCGCGACTGGGCGACGCTTAATCCCAGAGCTGCAATGTATTCGAAAGAGAAACATCCGTTTGGGGGGCCTATTACGATTGATCAGGTTGAAGAGTCGAGATTGATCGCTTGGCCCATGACGATATTGCATTGCTGCATGGTCGCGGATCACGGTGGGGCTATCCTGATTGCCAGCCCTAAAGTAGCGGCAAGTTTGCAAACGAAACCCGTTTGGATAGCCGGCGCCGGCGAGAGTATGGGTCACTCGAACATGTTAGAGATGGATGATTTTACGGCGACTTCAGCCGCAAACTCGGCTCGAGAAGCATATACCATGGCCGGTATGGGACCAGAAGATATGGAGATGGCCCTCATTTATGACTCTTTTACCATAACCGCGGCGATGACAGTTGAAATGCTGGGGCTAACACCTCGTGGAGAAGGCCATACGCTCTGGAAAGACGGTCACGCAAGTCCTGGAGGCAAGTTCCCGATAAACACGAATGGTGGTGGGTTGTCTTTTAATCACAGTGGGATGTATGGGATGCCACTTTTGATTGAAGGTTATCGTCAACTGTCGGGTACAGCAGAAGATGGGATCAATGGCGATCCAGGCAAACAAACTTCTGCTAAAACCTGCGTGATAAATGGAACCGGCGGAGCGTTGTCGACTACTGGGACGCTCGTGTTGGTGGCAGATGAATAAATCTTTTTAAAATAAAATTAGAAAATATTGCTGCCAAGGATTTTATTGTGGAAGTCGAAAAAAACAGGGTTGTCGAATTCAGATACTCGTTAGTGGATGAGGAAGGTGAGTTAGTTGCTAATACCGAGCCCCAAGATACTGCGGTTCTCCAGGGGCATCGTAACGTTGTCTTGGGGGTTGAGAACGCGCTGCTGGGAAGAAAGGCAGGAGATCGGTTCACAGTCGTTGTGCCTCCTGAAGAAGGTTATGGGCCACGAAAGGAGGATTGGATACAGCGGGTATCAAAAAAGTACTTTGTGCATCCGAATCGGCTTAAAGTGGGCATGGTGACTCATTTGAGACTCGATTCAAGTGTTCGACCGGTAACAGTGGTGAAAGTCGGTGGAAAAGTGATCGATGTTGACTTGAACCATCCGCATGCGGGGCAGACGCTTTGCTTTGATATTGAAATTCTCAGTGTCAGGGAGTCCACTCAAGAAGAGGTGGCACATGGTCACGCGCATGGAGCGCATGGAGCCCAGCACTAGGATAGGTCTGGTAACATCTTCTGAATTAACGGGATTTTGGATGGCTGAATGAAATTGGAAGAACGTCATAACGTGAGCAATGTCCAAGAGTGGCGAAAAGAAGGGTTTACGTTGATCCCGAATTTTTTTTCGACAGAAGAAATACTTCCCTTAATCGAAGATTTCCACCAGCTATATCAGGACCGAGGAAAGGGAGAGGGAGTCGGTACGCCGCTTAACAAGAAAGAAGAAGGCGCGATTGGGGCAGGACATCCTAAACAGTTCATAAATATCGATTCTTTGCCCTATAACGCGTCGAGTGCGATCAACTTGATTTCTCTTCATCCAGCCTTAATCAGTTTCGCCAAAGCCCTATTGAATGTTGAGGATGTTCATCTTTATCAATCGCACACCTGGGCAAAATACACCGGTGAAGCAGATTATGACCAGGCCTTCCATTGTGATTTTGGGAATCATACGCTGACTGTGCCGTCTGATGATGTCTCGCTGAGAACGGTAGACTTTGTCTTTTATCTGACAGATGTCACGGACGCGCATGGCGCCCTGCATTATGTGACCAAGACGGACAGTAACCGAATATTGGGTGACGGTTCGGTCTTCGCTAAAGACGACCAGCAGTTTGCGTTAAAAGAAAGGGAACGCTCGGCTGCTGCTCCTGCGGGTTCCTTATTAGCTCACAGTATCGACACCTTTCACCGCGGCACAAACCTGACCGAGATTAATGGCCATCGATTTACGATGACAGTGGGTTATAAGGCTAGCGGTAACGAAATGATCGGTTTTCATGTCTGGCAGTCGGCTGCTGATCGACCTTGGCCGATCGTGTTAAACAATGCGACACCGGAGCAACTCAAGTGTCTCGGTATCCCCTTGCCGGGTGATGCATTCTGGACTGATCGCACGCTTAAACTCACACAGCTGCGTTGGCCCGATTGGGACATGAGCGTGTACGCTCAGTCTATGAGCTCAGTAGTCGAGGTTATCTAGCATCAGCATATTCATCGGGCATGAAAGCTGCGTTCAGTAGCTCTTTGGTGTAGTCGTTAGATGGTGACTCAAATATCTCTTTAGCAGGTCCTTGCTCGACAACTTGCCCTTCCTTCATGACGACAATGTCGTGGGCTAAGGCCCTCACCACTTTGAGATCGTGGCTGATAAATAGATAAACTAAATCGTATTTCCGTTGGACCTCTCTGAGTAAATCAACGATCTGTGCCTGAACAGAAACATCTAAAGCTGAAGTGGGCTCATCCATGACGATGAGCTTTGGTTTAAGCACCAATGCCCTAGCGATTGAAATACGCTGTCTTTGGCCGCCTGAAAACTCGTGCGGATATCGTTCGAGCATTTCAGCTTCCAGACCTACCTCGATGATAGCTTCAAGGACCTTTTCATCTTTTTTGGTTTCTGACAGACCAGGTTCGTGAATCCTCAGGCCCTCGCCGACAATTTGATTGACCGTCATTCTGGGAGATAGGCTGCCGTAGGGGTCTTGGAAGACTATTTGTAGGTCTTTGCGATGGGGCTTGAGTGCTTTTTTGCTCAAGGTCTGAAGATTTTCCTCGCGCACCCAGATTTCTCCTGTTGAAGGGATCATTCTTAATATTGCTAGGCCGAGTGTGGTCTTACCGGATCCGGACTCTCCCACGACACCAATGGTGTGGCCTTTCTGTATCTTGAGTGAGATGCCTCGAACCGCGTCTAGATATTCCTGTTTGCCAAACCAGTGTCTACCTTTTGGGTAGCGCACATGTAGGTCCTTAACGTTTGCGACAATCGGTGCTTCGTTTTCTGCGTCTGGTGGCAACTCCAAAAACTCGGCCGCTAACAGATGCTTGGTGTATTGATGTTCGGGGTTTTCGAAAATTTTACGCGAGGGACCTTGTTCAACGACGTCGCCCCCAGTCATGACACAGATCCTGCTTGCCAAAGACCTAACGACTGTTAGATCGTGTGTGATCAACAGTAAAGACATATTCAGCTTCATCTGTATATCTTTTAGTAACTCAAGGATTTGTTTTTGAATGGTCACATCTAACGCGGTCGTTGGCTCGTCAGCAATAAGTAGTTTGGGTTCTTGAGCCAGGGCCATGGCGATCATCACCCTTTGTCTCTGGCCACCAGACAGCTCATGAGCATAGGCGTCGATCCTGACCGATTCGTCAAGGCCGACTAAATCAAACAATTCTCGAACACGATCAGCAGCGCTTTTGCGAGTCACTTTTTCTTCGAGTACCAGCATCTCGCTAACCTGTCTGCCGATCTTATGAAGTGGATTCAGCGATGTCATAGGCTCTTGGAATATCATGCTGACGACGGACCCTCGCATAGCCAATAACTTTGATTTGCCTGCGCCAACCATTTCTTCTCCATCCAAGCGGATCGAACCAGAAGGATGCGACGCGTAGGGGTAGGGAAGTAATTGTGGGATCGAAAGGGCTGAGACGGTCTTGCCTGAACCCGATTCGCCCACTAGCGCGACGGTTTCGCCGGCATCGATGCTGAAACTGATTCCATTGACAACCTGATTTTCCCCAAAGGCTACGGACAGGTCTTTAACTTCGACTAAGGCTGTCATGATCTATCTCCGGAAGCTGATATTGTTTTTCGTGGATCGAAGGCGTCTCGAATTCCTTCACCGACGAAAATGAGCAAGGTCAACATTACTCCTACGGTTACGAAGCCGGTTAGGCCAAGCCATGGAGCCTGTAGATTTCGTTTTCCCTGATTGAGCAGTTCTCCAAGTGATGCTGATCCGGCGGGAAGACCAAAACCAAGAAAATCTAGAGCGGTTAGCGAGGTGATGGCACCGCTCAAGATGAATGGCAAGAATGTAAGCGCCGCTGTCATCGCATTAGGTAGCACGTGCCGAATCATGATGGATAGGTGGCTATCGCCTAGCGCGGTGGCAGCTCTGACGTATTCGAAGTTTCTCGTGCGCAGAAATTCTGCTCGTACAACTCCAACGACGCTCATCCAGCTGAAAGCGGCCAGACAGCCGAGCAACCAAAAAAAACTCGGTTCTACGATGCTGGCTAGAATGATCAAAATAATCAGGATTGGTAGGCCGGTCCATATTTCCACGAAACGCTGGCCGATAAGATCCACTAAACCACCAAAATAACCTTGCAGGCCACCTACTATCACTCCGAAACTTGCACTGATGATGGTTAACGTAATCCCAAATAAAACAGAAAGTCGAAACCCATAAATCAATCTGGCGAAGGTGTCTTTCCCTGCGTCATCGGTCCCGAGCCAGTGTATAGAATCCGGGGGGGTAGGTGCGGGTCCATTGAGATACATATCTGGAGTGCGAAAGTGATACGGGATAGGAGTCCACAACATCCATCCACCAGAATTCTCTATCAGCTCCTGTATGAAGGGGTCCCAATAATTTGCTGTGGAGGACAGTTCGCCCCCAAGATCCTCTTCGGAATAATCATAGAGTACAGGCATAAATAGTTCGTCTTGGTGGTAGACCAAGATCGGCTTGTCGTTTGCGATAAATTCAGCGAATAAAGAAAGGGTGAATAGGGTAAGAAATATCCACAGCGCGCCGAACGCTCGACGGTTTTTTCGAAATTGCCTCCAACGTCTTTGAGCTAAGGGACTCACTGCTGATGCCTTATTAAGCTAAGGAGATTGCTCATCTTGTTTCAAAGTCAATTCGAGGATCGACTAGTACGTAGGTTAAGTCGCTTATCAGGTGCATGAACAACCCGATCAAAGTCAATATGTATACATTGCCGAACATGATTGGGTAGTCTCTTTTGATTATCGCTTCGTAGGTCAACAACCCCATACCATCAATAGAGAATATAATTTCGATCAGCAAAGAGCCTGTAAAAAGGATACCGACAAATGCTGCCGGGAAGCCTGCTATAACGATTAACATTGCATTTCTAAACACATGCCCATAGAGGACTTTTTTTTCGCTTAAGCCCTTTGCTCTGGCCGTTAGTACAAACTGTTTGCCGAGTTCTTCAAGAAATGAGTTCTTAGTCAGCATGGTTAATGTCGCAAAACCACCAATTGTTAAAGCGATCAAAGGAAGACACAGATGCCACAAATAATCGATCACACGATCTGGCCAAGATAATTCCACCCAGTTCTCCGAGGTTAAGCCTCTCAGAGGAAAGATCTCGAGATATCCACCACCCGCAAACAGGACAATCAACAATATGGCAAACAAAAACCCGGGGACGGCATACCCGACAAAAATCAAAGAGCTGGTGCCGATGTCGAAGGTTGTCCCATCCCGGATCGCCTTTTGGATACCGAGCGGAATCGAGATCCCGTAGATAATCAATAAGGACCAAAGGCCAAGAGATATGGATACAGGCAGCCTTTCTATGATTAGTTCGATTACCGGAACATCCTGAAAGTAGGAGGTTCCAAAATCGAACACCGCATAGCCGGTTAGCATGTTGAGCAGTCGCTCGTGTAAGGGTTTATCAAAGCCGAACTGGCGCTCAAGGTCTTTCAATAGTTCTGGGTCGACTCCGTAGTCATCGGCGAGCGCTTCAGTGGCGGTCGGGTCAGCTCCAACGTTACCGCTGCTCGTTATGTTAGAGGTTGACGATATATTGCCGACGGTCAGGCTCGAGATGATTTGTTCTATGGGACCGCCGGGAACAAATTGCACTAACGTAAAATTGATGAGGATGATTGCTAGAACAGTGGGGATCAGCAATGCGATCCTTTTCGCGATATAGCGACCCACTAACTTTCGCCCGCCAGATCTTTCATACCTTCTTCGACGTTTGCGGCCTTAACGGGGTCCCACCACCAGGTATCGATCCAGCTTGAGCGCAATAAACTGAGCTTATGATCGGGTTGACCAAATCGATTCCAGTAGACTAAACGATACCCGGGCATGGCTAGCCCCGGAATCCAGTAAAAATTCCAAAGTAGCACTCGATCCAAGGCTCTTGTGGCCGCGTAGAAATTTTCCGGATCCTTGGCTTCTAGTACCTTTTCGATTAAAAAATCGACCACGGGATTGCGTATTCCCATCCAGTTTTGGGACAGTGGAATGTCTGCTGATGCGCTGCTAAACCAGTTGCGCAGTGCCAGTGCCGGCGTATTGCTTGGGATGTAAGTGGCGCCGCCCCCTTCAAATTTGCCACTCTGCATCCGATAGACCCAGTTGGAGACTTCCGGCGCGCGAGCAGTGGTTTCTATTCCAATTCGATTTAACGCTTCGACAAATGGCATGTTTTGACGCATGGCAAAAATGGATACATTGATGAAGTCGATCGTGAGCGGTTCGCCCGTCTTCACATTCTTCATGATGCCGGCTTG
>CAZYHH010000009.1:0-25254 GCA_964647295.1 uncultured Pseudomonadales bacterium | reverse complement strand
ACTGGAGTGGGCAACCTGGGTACCTATTCGCATACAGCGACTTCTCGGGTGGCGGCCGAGGTGCTTAAGTGTGACTGGGATTCTTGTAAAGTAGTGCGAGGAGATAGTCGGAAGCACTTGCCGTGGAATCTTGCCCAATTTGGGAGTAATACCTCCTATACGATGACGCGAACGAATTATGTTGCCGCAATGGACGCGGTTGATAAATTGAAAGCGATTGCTGCGAATGATTTGGGTGGTGAGGCCGATGATTACGATATTGGAGGAGAAAGAGTCTTTTCTAAAGCAGACCCGGCTATACACCTGACTTATGCGCAAGCCGCCCAGAGGGCGATTGAGCTGGGTGGGAAGTACAGCGGCCAAGAGATACCAGAAGATCTTAATCCGATGACGAAGGACTCTGTCGCCGGACTTGCTGGTACTGGTTTAGTTGGAGTTGCCAAGGATACCCTCAACAAAGAAGGAACCGCACCAGCTTTTGCGAGCGGATTTATGCAAGTTGAGGTGGATCTGGAAACCGGGATGTATGAAATCACTGACTACGTTGGTATTGCAGATTGTGGAACTGTGCTCCATCCGATGGGACTGGATCATCAGATCAAAGGCGGTGCCGTCCATGGTATTGGTCTGGCTGGTTATGAGCGTCATGTGTATGACCCTCAAAATGGTTTGCCGGCGACGGTTGGCTTTAATCAAAGTAAGTTGCCGACGATCCTGGATGTACCTTCGACCATGACAACAGGTGCAGTCGATATAGCCGACCCAATGAATCCAGTGGGTGCAAGAGGTATCGGTGAACCGGTTCAGGGCTGCGCGGCAGCCGCCTTGCTGAGCGCTATTTCAGATGCCCTTGGAGGGCATTATTTTAAGCGTTCGCCTGTGATGCCTGACATGATTTTGAATGCGGTCTCGGGACGAGAACAGTCTCACAAGCCGTTACAAGTTAATACTTATTAGGAGGGGAGTACCATGCGCAAAGATATGATGCAGTCTTTCGAACTGTACCAACCCGATAATCTGGATACCGCGTTATCCCTAGCTGATCGATATGGCGAGGAAGGCTGGTTGTTATCTGGTGGAAATGACAGTTTGGATTGGTTTAAAGATCGAGTTAAACGACCGGTGGCGGTTATTGATTTAGGCGGAGTCGCGAGCCTTCGCGGGATTAGTGAAAGCGACGAAGGGATCTTAATTGGTGCTCAGACCACATTAACTGAAATCGCTGATAGTCCTTTAATCAACAAAAAATATAGTCTTTTGGCCAAAGCAGCCGCGCATGTAGCGACGCCACAGATTCGCAATGTGAGTAGTATTGGTGGCAATTTGATCCAAGACACTCGCTGTTGGTATTACCGGGCCGGACTCGACTGTTACCGGGCGGGAGGAACCAAGTGTTATGCGGATACGCCAGAAGGTATGAATCGAGAACATTGTCTGTTTAACGCGGACCGATGTGTGGCGGTGAGTCCCTCAGATACCGCACCAGCACTGGTAGCGCTGGATGCGCAGATGATCATCTCGGGACCGAGTGGCCAGAGAGTGGTCGCTGCAGAAGATTTTTTCATCGGTCCAGACGTCGACATTGAACGTATGACCGTTCTTGAAAAGAATGAGATTTTGACGTCGATTCGATTGCCTTCTACCTGGTCGAATTCAATTTTTTATTTCGAAAAGGTTGCGGATCGTAAATCTTGGGATTTTGCCTTGGTTAATATTGCTGTTGCGCTTAAGGAGAAAAAAGGAGTCATCAGCGATGTTCGGATGGCCTGTGGAGGCGTTGAGTGTGTGCCAAAGAGGCTTAGCGTCGTAGAAGGCGTGGTCACGGGTAGTAAGCGTAATGAAGAAACAGCGAAACTCGCTGGACAATCAGCTATTCGTGGCGCAACCGCGCTAAATCAGAATCACTTCAAAATTCCTTTGATGGAAAATTTAGTTATGCGAGCAATTCGCGACGCCTGAACCATGGAAGTACTCCGCTATACTAGTAATGCGTGGGGACAGAAAGTACTTGAGGGCATCTCATGGGAGTTGTTACCCGTTTTCATAGGTGTTGGCGCAGTGGTTATCATCTGTCATGCCTGTTATAAGTGGCTTCAGTCATCTAAGACCGATTGATTCATGAGTTCTTCTATTACTAAGCCAAGCGGTGAGGATCGCTCTGAGGTATTACGACATCGATTACCCGATCGATTGTTACATTGGTCTACGGCTGGGTGCACCTTCATTCTTTTGGGTACCGGACTTCTACCTGTCATGGGTTTGAGATTTGAGTGGGTCACCATTCATTGGATAAGCGGACTGATCATGTCGTTACTGATTAGTTTGCATATAGGTAGAGTTGTTTTGCGCCGTCGGATGCTCAGCATTTGGTTCGGCTTGAAGGACATCGACATAGTGCGTTCGTATTTGAATAAAGTACCATCCTCAATTTTGAAGCCAGGGAAATATTCGCCCGCACAAAAACTCATGCACCTAGGGGTTACGTTATTAACGATGACGACTATCCTAACTGGCATACTGATGATGGTTAGGATAGACACGCCTCTGTGGGAGCGCAATATCTATCTACTGGGAGATGAGGCTTGGGGTATGGTCTATGTTCTGCATGGTTTGGCCTCGCTGTTTTTGGTCACTACTATCATGTTACATATCTATTTTTCACTTCGACCCGAAAAGTGGATGTATCTTCGCTCGATGGTGAAGGGATGGGTAACAGCAGAAGAACTGGATAAGCACCATAATAAAGAAAAATGGGCAGGAGACTGAAGTGAGCAATGTTGAATCACAAGAGTTCGCTCAACGCATAGAAGTGATCGAGGCTGCCTACGAATATATGTTGGCATATGCAGCACAAGGCTATGAGGCGATTCACGAAGCCCAGCAAAATAATGATATTCGTACGCATCTCGAATCGATGGCGGATGCGCTTGAAGGGCTTGGTGAAGTTGCTTCTACTTTAGCGGCGCTCGTGGACAAGGAAAAGATCGACGGCTATCAAGATTTTCTGACTGCGTTGTCGAACGATGCTAAGAAGACACAGGGCGCGGTGCGACTAGCGCTCGCTCGTTCAGGTATAAGCTCTCAGTTGATTGATAATTTAAACGCTTCCATACACGTTAGAGCGTTACTTACTGACCTCTTTTTGTTGGATGAAGCGCTGAAAAATTAGGCCGATGGCTTTTCGTTTAAGTGCGTTGTTTGTTTTCCCTGACTCGAGATTATTTATCTACAATTATCAGTATTATTGGGTGTTATGTTTCTTTCGCTAGGTCTGATAATTCTTCTCGCGCTCGTATTTGGCCCTTCCTTATGGGTTAAATTTGTGATGAATCGATATTCTTCGAATAGGCCCGAGATGCCCGGTACTGGTGGAGAGTTGGCGCAGCACCTGATCGATCGGTTTGAATTAAAGGGTGTTACGGTCGAGATGACGCAGCTTGGTGATCATTACGACCCAACCGAGAAAAAGGTGAGATTGCTTCGAGAACATTTCGAATCAAAATCCTTAACAGCTGTGGCGATTGCGGCACACGAGGTTGGCCATGCTATTCAGGATCAAGAGGGAGATCAGCGGTTGGCAAGTCGGACAAAAATGGTCCCTATCGCCGATAGGGTTGGCAGATGGAGTGCTGCGATTATCTCTTTGTCTCCGGTGATCGCTATAATCACCAGGCATCCTATGCCCTTTTCGTTGGTGTTATTGTTAGGTCTGTCGGGGTTTGTTGCCCGGATGATGGTTCATGCGGTGACTCTTCCCATTGAATTTGACGCGAGCTTTTCAAAAGCTTTGCCTGTCTTGAGTGAGGGCAATTATGTGTCTTCCCAGGACAAAATTGCTGTGACACGTATATTGAGAGCGGCCGCTTTAACGTATGTTTCTGCGGCTTTGGCTGACGTCTTAAATCTTGGCAGGTGGATTGCTATTTTGTTGAGGCGGTGAATATAGGATTTAACTTTAAGATGTTGGATGGATTATGCGAATAGTCAGTTGGAATGTTAATGGACTGAGAGCATGTGCGAAAAAGGGATTTCTAGATTTTCTCGATCGCTGCGGCGCTGATGTGGTTGCACTGCAAGAGACACGAGCTTTCGAGGGCCAACTAGAAGAAGGTGTAGCCAAACCGGATGGCTGGCACACCTACTTTCATCCTGCGGAGCGACCAGGTTATAGCGGTGTAGCGATTTACTCGCGACAAGAGCCAAGTCGTGTAGAAACTTCTTTAGGGATTAAAGAATTCGATACTGAGGGTCGTTACCTCTGTGTTACTTATGGTCGATTAGCTATAGCTAGTGTCTATTTTCCCAATGGTAGTGGTAAAGATCGCGATAATAGCCGAGTTCCGTACAAGCTTGATTTTTATCGCAAGGTTTTTTCTAAGATGCAGCTCAAACGGAAAAACGGACCGGTTTATATCGCAGGCGATTACAATACGGCTCATCATGAAATTGACTTGGCTCGGCCAAAGACCAACAAAAAAGCGAGTGGTTTTTTGCCTGAAGAGCGTGATGAATTGTCACGCTGGGAAGAGGCGGGATGGGTAGACACCTTTAGAAAGAGTCACCAAGAAGAGGAAGGTCATTATAGTTGGTGGCGACAATTTGGTGGAGCGCGAGAGAGCAATGTGGGTTGGCGGATTGATTATGTGTTTGCATCGCCCAGCGCAGCAAACAAAGTGAGAAAAGCATTTATATGGCCGGATGAGATGGGCTCTGATCATTGTCCGGTCGGGGTTGACGTGGATTAGCAGTGCTATCGCTTAAGGTTGGTGTTCGATTTCTTAATACTGCTATAGTGCATTGGACGAATAGAGAGGATATATCATGGCTGAATTGATGCCTAACCACCCTATGTTAGCGGGCGGATACGCTCCCATACAGATGGAGTGTGATGTAGCGGATTTAATTGTTGTGGGGGAAATTCCCTCGACATTAAATGGGACCTTTTTTCGAAATGGACCAAATCCGCAGTATGCGCCTAGAGGCAACTATCACTGGTTTGGTGGAGATGGAATGATCCATGCGTTCCGTTTGGAGGACGGTCGCGTTTCTTATAAGAATCGTTGGGCGAAAACGGTTAAGTGGAAAAAAGAAAGAGAAGCGGGAAGATCGTTGTTCGGAGCAATGAATCCCTTGGATCGAGATGAAAGTGTCCAAGGAATAGAAACCGACGGTTTGGCGAATACCAATATTATTTGGCATGCTGGTAGATTACTGGCCTTAGAAGAAGGCCATGCACCCTTTGAATTGGATCCCTACACATTGGAATCGATTGGTCCCTGTAACTATTCTGATAAATTAAAGGGTCCGATGACTGCGCATCCGAAGATCGACCCGGAGACAGGAGAGATGTTGTTTTTTGGCTACAATGTCGATGGTGGTTTGTCGGAAAAGATGAGTTTTCACGTTGTAGATCGCGAAGGGAATTTGACCCGCTCGGAGTTCTTTGATGCGCCTTTTGCGTCTATGGTGCATGATTTTATTGCAACCAAAGACTATATTATTTTTCCGATTATGCCGTTAACCGGCTCTCTCGACCGAGCAATGAGAGGGTTGCCCGTTTATGCGTGGGAACCAGAGAAAGGCTCGCATGTTGGGATCATGCCGAGATCAGGTACGGTTGAGGATATCAGATGGTTTACCAGTGATGCCGCTTTTGTTTTTCATCCGATGAATGCGTTTGAAAACGGTGAGGTGATTACCTGTGATGTTTGTCAGTTTGGCCAGGCGCCGATGTTTCCTTTTGCAGATGGGAGGCCTGGTGATCCGGCTAAGTCATTCGCTCAGCTGACCCGTTGGACGATGGATCTCAGCAAGAATACGAATACTTATGAAGTGGAAATTGTGGATGATCGAAAGTGCGAGTTTCCGCGTTTGGATGAACGATACGCAGGACTCCATTATCGCTTTGGTTATATGGCATGTGATTCCAGACCTAAAGAAAAGGCCGGTCTCTTTAACTCAATTGCCAAGGTGGATCACCAGACCGGAAAGATACAGATGCACGAGTTGCCTGTGGGTCACGCGACCAACGAACCGATTTTTGTGCCCACCGTTGAGAATGCTGGGGAGGGAGAAGGTGTTTTGTTAGCGAATGTCTATGATGCAAATCGAAACTCGAGTTACCTACTGGTGTTGGATGCGGAAAACGTCGACTCAGATCCATTGGCATTGGCGTACTTGGATCACCGAGTTCCTTTTGGCTTTCACGGTAATTGGATGCCCGCATAGCGTTGAAAGTGCCAAGGTTTGTTGGTTATGGTATCCCCACCATTTTTGTCGTGGAGCCAAGAATCGTCATTTTTTCTGGATCGATCCACTGTTCCATTCCGTCTGGTTCGAGTTCGTTATTAAAGTCCGCAAACTGTTGTTTGTTATCGAAGTACAGTTCCGCCATTCCCGCGTGCCTGGTTTGGCTGGGATTGGTACTGTGGCCTATGATATATCGAAATCCACCGACTCTTTCCAGGGTAGACTTAGCATTCTGCGCGTGTACTCCTGCCCAATGGCTAAAAAGCTGGTCATAGTCAGTACCTTTTTTTGCTGTTACCAGGAAGGTCGCTTTGTAGAAACCTGAACTGGTGCTGGGGAACCGGTTGTTGAGTGTGATATTTCGAAATGGTCTTTCGCCATCGAGTATGACGTATTCGTAAGTAGCCCATGGTCTGTAGGGCTCAGCTAATTCTTGAAAGGTATCAGTGGGGACCGTTCCATGGTCTGGTTTGGGTTGCTTCAGTTCTTTTTCCCACCAAAGTTGTGCCATACCATCCCAGGATTCGCCGATAGGCCTTTCGGGATCCTCAAAGACCGTTGCGATATATCTTTGCGCGTGAAGATCTCCCTTATTCTTTGCATCGGATTGGGCCTCGATTACGGCTGGCATGTGATTAGCAAACCAATGCACTAGTAATTCTTCTCGAGATGTCTCTTGTCTGCGTTTGATCAGGTAGTTCATGCGCACGAGTGGGTTTTTGGTTGGAGTATTCATTTTTGATCGGAGTGTTGTTGGTGTTCGAAAAGAGACCGGTGAAGCTTTAGCTAACCTGCATTACAGAAAGCGCATTGGCGCTTTCTGTAATGCATCTCCAGGTTACGCAGGCTTCTTGAATTTTAGTGTCATTCGATTGGACTCGCCGATCGAAATCATAGAATTCTTAAGTTCTTCGTTATCTTTACTGGTGGCTAATGTCGGAGGCAGCCTCCAGACTATATCGTCAACCGTCGGCTGGTCTTTCTCGTTTTGATTGAGATCTGAGTCTGCAACCAATTCGAAACCCGCTTGAGTCATCAGTTCAATCACGAACCCTTTTTTGAGATAACCTTTTGAACCGTCTGCCCATTCATCCGGCATGCCGTCTCTCGCCTGGTGTTGAACCACGCCAACGATTCCACCGGGCTTCAGGATGTCGTAAGTATTTTGTACTGCGGACGTGAGGTGTCCACCTTGAGATTCGAATCGTGCGAGATTGTGCAATGCTCTGATCAGTAATACCGCGTCGGCGCTGCCGTGCATTGAGGTGGGAAGATTGCCAAACATAAAAGCGTCGGCCTTGGCACCACCAGTGGATGCACTTTTCCCATTGATTTCCGCCGGCCAGCTAGTGGGCCATGTAGCCATCTTGTCGAGTCTCTCTCCTTTGTAGCCAAAAAGCGACCAAATCCCCATCGGATAATTTGCTCCGACTATGGTTCCTTCGGATCCGAGAAGCGGAGTGAGTAATTTTGTATACCAACCCCCTCCTGGTAAAGCCTCTACAACCGTCATACCGGGTTGGATACCAAATAATTCGAGCGTTTCTTGAGGGCGACGGAATTCATATCGTTTTTTCATGGCGTCAGTTTGGGAATCAAGGATCTCGGCTAGAGCGGCGCTTGACGTGCCTGTAGCCTCTGCAGAAGCAGCGGAATTCTGGCTATTTTCGCTGCAGGAGGCCAAAAGAGCCAAACAAAATGGTAACAAAAGTCTTTTCATGTCTTAGTTCCTTCTAAAGGGTCAGGTAAAATAATTAACACTGATCCTGTCATGGATTAAAGGTAAAAGAAATACTGATACAGGCTTAATTAAACCCTGTCCAACTGGGTCTTCTTTTTTCTGCGAATGCTCTGGGTCCTTCGACAGCATCATTGCTGTTGGCCCGAGCGGTCTCGTATTCATAGGCTGTGGCAAAGGCATCCGGCAGCGCTTTGTTGAGACCCTGCATGGCGACCTGCTTTGTCGCTCTAATGGCCATGGGAGAACAAAGTAATATGTCTTGGACCCAACTTTCGACGGCTTCGTCTAGTTTTTCAGGATTCACGACCTCATTGATTAGACCTAATTCGTAGGCTCTTTGAGCTTGCATATGACGGCCTGTTAGAAGATAGCCCATGGCGGGCTTAAGTCCGATCTGTCTGGGAAGGCGATGTACTCCAACGCCACCCGCGATAAGTCCTCGTTTGGGTTCGGGAAGCCCAAATTCAGAATTTTCTGAAGCGACGATAATGTCGCAGGCAAGTGCTAGCTCGAGTCCTCCGCCAAGCGCGTAGCCGTTTACTTTGGCAATCACCGGTTTGGGAAATGCCCAGCGTTCATTAAGTGGAACGGTATCGGCATGCATCCGTTGCCATATATCGAGTTGTTCTTCGGTCGCGTTTACTAATTGTGCTCTATGCTTTAGGTCCATACCCGCGCAAAATGCTTTGTTGCCTTGCCCGGTAACCACGGCAAGCCAAATATCATCATTAGACTCAACTTCATTAAAATGCTCAGATAGCGCATGCCTCAATTCAGGGTTTAGTGCGTTCATCGAATCTGGTCGATTTAACGTGATATAGGCGACATGATCTTTAATCTCAAATATCGTGGTATTCACGGTAGCTCCTGTTTTGTGTGAATGATTTTTGACCGGTTTCTACTATTTTGCCTGGGCAATCTGGAATCCTTCGCGACTAGACAGGTTCTCCCAGTAGGGGATTATTTTTTCGGGTAGAGGCTCATCCAAGAGTCGATTCGCAAGCATGAGGGTATACCCCATCATAATATCAGCTGCGCTAAACTCATTAGCGATAAGGTATTCTTTGCCCGACATTTCGTTAGCGACAGCTTCAAGACTGAGAGCTGCCCTGTTTTTCATCTCGTCGACGACCGCTTTTATTTGTTTTTCACCGGGAAATTCGCGGCCATGATTTACCACTTCTCCAAGAGGCCTTGAAAAAGTGGCTTCGGCAAACCAGGACCATTGAAGATAGAGCGCGTGATCAGGTGTCCCAAGCTTTGGTTGCAGTTTGCCATTGCCGTAGCGGTCGACCAGATACTGGACCATAGCCCCGGACTCGAACATCACCAGACTGTCGTCAGTCATCGCTGGGACCTTGCCTACAGGATTGAGCCTCCGCCACTTTGGACTGGCCCTGAACGCGGCATCGAAACTCACCACCTCGACCTCGTAGGGGATTGACAGTTCTTCGCATGTCCAAATCGCTCTGAGACCGCGCGTGCCTGTTACATGATAAATCTTGATCATCTCTACCTCGAATGTTGTTAAACAGCGTTTATCCATAATTTACGCTTAGGTTGTGAAAAGGGCCAGCTCTCGCTGGATTGGAGTACGAATGTCGCTTGAACCGGTTGATGTGCTAATTATTGGCGCGGGAGCTTCAGGCTCTGCGGTTGCCTGGAGCTTGGTCGAGACGCGAATGAAAATTCTTTGTTTAGAGCAGGGGGGATGGGTTAACCCTCTTGATTACCCAAGTACCGGTCGAGATTGGGAATCTAGATCCTTTAAAGATTACAGTATTAACCCAAATCGAAGGCAGCTTGACTGGGATTATCCCATTAACGATAAAAACTCGCCGATTTCTGTCGCCAATTATAACGCTGTCGGTGGCAGCACGATTTTATACAACGCACATTATCCAAGATTTCATCCATCTGATTTTCGGGTTCGCTCATTGGACGGCGTAGCAGATGATTGGCCTATCGATTATAAAACTCTTGAACCTTTTTATGATGAAAATGATCAAATGGTAGGCGTTTCGGGTTTGGCGGGTGACCCGGCTTACCCATCCAAAGAGCCTCAGATGCCCCCCGTGCCACTCGGTCTATCGGGGACCAAATTAGCCGAGGGATTCAATGCGTTGGGCTGGCACTGGTGGCCTTCGGACGCGGCGATCGCAACCGAAGAATATGATGGCCGCGACAAATGCATAAACTTGGGAGCTTGTTTGTCGGGTTGTGCTCAGGGCGCCAAGGCAACGCCTGACATAACCTATTGGCCTCATGCGATTCGTTCTGGAGTCGAGGTCAGGACCAATGCCCGAGTCCGAAAAATTGAACTCAATGAAGAAGGTATGGCCAATGGAGCGTACTATTACGATGAAAATGGGGATGAGCAGTTCCAACCCGCGGAAGTCGTGATTATGGCGTGTAATGGGGTAGGTACCCCTAGAATTTTGTTAAATTCGAGTTCCGAGCGTTATCCAGATGGTTTAGCCAACAGTTCAGGCTTGATGGGGAAAAATTTCATGTTCCATCCGTACGGGATGGTCCGAGGAGTGTTTGATGAACCGATGGACGGGCAAGCAGGCCCGGGCGTCTGTATCTGGAGTCAGGAATTTTATGAAACGGATCTAAGCAGAGGGTTCGTGCGTGGCTTCACCTATGAATGTAACCGAGGAACGGGTCCAGTGAGCACGGCGTTGACGGGTATGTTGCGCGGGCAAATACCCGCCGGCAAGGGGTTTCACGATGCATTCTTGCGTTTGGATCGGAGGACCACCGGAATGGTAGGTATTTGTGAGGATCTACCAGAAGAGCATAACCAGGTCACGCTAGACCCTGAACTGAAGGATAGTCATGGGATACCGGCCCCTAAAATAGATTACACACTCAGCGAAAACAGTAAAAAGATGCTCAATTATGTAGTCGATCGAGGCAGCGAAGTATTAAAAGCCGCGGGCGCTACTGAAATATATTCAGAAACTCCGATATCAGTCGGCGGTTGGCATCTAATGGGTACCGCTCGTATGGGTGAAGATCCGGAGCGGTCGGTGGTAAACGAGTGGGGTAGAAGCCATGATGTGAAAAATTTATTTATTGTAGATGGAAGCATATTCGTGACTTCAGCGGGAGTTAACCCGACCCGAACGATCCAGGCATTAGCGCTCTACGTCGGCGACAGCATTAAAAAACGGCTCGCCAATTTATTTGATTGAGGAAGCGTAAATGGGTGGAGAGATTATTGCGAGCGATCAGGTTTACTCAAAGCGAGAGATTGAGTCACTCGAGTTGTTGTTTGGAACTGTTATTCCAGCTAGCGACGATGGAAAATTCCCCGCGGCTTCGGATTCCATCATATTTCAAGAATTCTTGACTGCGAGTAAGAGGTTTCAGAAACTAATACTCAGCGCGCTGGACTTGCTGCACGAAATTTCTGGGACCGATTATCGTGAGTTAACTAACGATGCTCGAGAGGAGGTCACCCGAAACTTTTATTCCAATCGTTCTGCCCCAGTTTCAACGCTCTTAAGTCTTATGGCCCAGTGTTATTATCGTGACGATCGAGTATTACAGGCAATCGGGCTTGAACCCAGAGCACCTCATCCTAAGGGGTTTGAGGTCGAGCAGGGAGATTGGAGCCTATTAGAGTCCGTCAAAAAAAGAGGGAAGATATACCGAGACGTCTAAGGTGTCTTGGTCGGCGGTCCCGCGGACGTAAAACGTGTATTGGGTGGATCGATCGACCAATCCGGACTCTGTAACCATTCATCTTCGTAGACCAGCTCCGACAAAGGTCGTCTTCTTACGGGACCATGAGATCCCTCGGGTTTACCTAGCGTGACAGTGCAAGCAATAAACACTTCGTTGGGTATGGCTAATAAGGATTTGAGTTCTTGATCAACAGGGCCGTGAAACCCGGTAATCACGCCTCCATATCCTAGAGCCCGAGCTGCAAGCATTAGGTTTTGTACGGCGGGGTAGACAGACGCGCCTTCCATGGGACTAGGGTCTCGGTATCTCACGAGGCAAGGAAGAATTAAACAAGGGACAGAGTCGAAGTTCTCCACATAGGACCTCATGGTTCGAGCCATCCTTGATTTAGGGGAGTTCGGGTTTTTTCCACTCCCGCTGGCATATTGATCGTTGACACTTTTTTTATCCCAGATTGTTTTTGCGGCGCTACGAATGAGCTGCTTTGCTTTGCTGGCTTTTGTACTTGTGGTGAGAACGACGAAGCGAAACGGTTGTCGGTTTGAACCGCTGGGTGCGCGTGTCGCGCTCCACAAAATATCTCTGAGATGATGTTTGGGTATTGCTTCGTCTTTGTATCGACGGATTGCACGAGTAGATGCTATGCCCTCAAGCATTTCGATTTGGCTGTTAGAAATCGATTGTGTTTTTAGATCGCTCATCTTGTGGAGCCTTTGTTGGTAGTAATTCAGGTAGGTTAGTTACCGTATGAGGTCTCAATTTGAAGATATTTTTTTGATTTTTCAAGTAAGATGATTTTAAAGAGGAGAGCAAACATGATTAGAGCGGGTAAGGTGCTTTGGGTATTAGCGTTTTTATTCATAGGTGGTTGTGCTGATCAGGAATCTGAGGCGACGGTTACGCCGATTACCACTCAAGTGTCTGTTACGGGAGGATTGATTGAGGGAAATCTTGAAGAGGATGGCTTGAAAACCTATATGGGTATCCCATATGTCGCGCCTCCAATTGATGATCTCAGGTGGGCGCCGCCTGAGCCCGTACTCCCTTGGAAAAGTGTGAGAGACGCAAAGGTTGTCGGGCCTGCATGCATGCAGCCGGAAGGTCTAGGCGGAGACTTTTATGGCGATACCGGTATTGAGATGGATGAAGATTGTCTGTACCTAAACGTTTGGACCCGAGCGGAAAATGAAGAAGATAGATTACCGGTCATGGTATGGATACATGGAGGAGCGCTAGTAACAGGCCAGGGTTCTATATATCCAGGCGATTTATTGACGTCGAAAGGCGTTATTTTAGTTACGGTTAATTATCGGCTGGGGCGTTTTGGGTTTTTCGCGCATCCAGAGCTTACCGCCGAGAATCCCAATAAGGTTTCCGGTAATCAAGGACTGCGTGATCAAATAGCGTCGCTGAAGTGGGTAAGAGATAACATCGAGCGATTTGGTGGGGACGCCGGTAACGTCACTATATTTGGTGAATCTGCGGGTTCACTCAGTATGTCCTTATTACAAGCAAGTCCGCTAGCTAAAGGGCTTTTTCACAAAGTGATCGGAGAGAGTGGCGGTGCATTTCAGCCGATGACTTATCGTGATCAGTTTAAAAGTTACTCGCCGATGCACAACGAAGCGATCGGGGAGAAATTTGGAACAGCTCTTGGTAACGGCCAGAGAGATATCAGTCTGGAAGAAATGCGTGGTTATTCTCAGGAAGCGTTGATGGTGGCATTCAACAGCGATCCGATCTTTAGTGATTACAATCATTTAGCGATCGTTGACGGAGAGGTGATTCCAGAGGAGGTCTCGACGATTTTTGAAAAAGGCCTTCAGGCAGATGTGCCGGTGATGATCGGCTCAAACTCGGATGAAGGTACCGCTTTTATTCCGATTTTTAAGTCAATGTTTGGCCAGGGGCTTGAAGGGTTTCGCAATTATGTCGCGTCGAGTAGTTTGTCTGAAATAGCAAACGAGAAACTTGACAAGGAATACCCAAGTAATAACGATGAACAAGCGGAAGATTCTTGGGCACAGTTGATGGCGGATGAGATTTTTACCTATCCCATGCGCGCGTGGGCGCGGAGTATGGAGAGCGTAAGTAGCGAAGCGTATTTATACTGGTTCACCTGGGTGCCGCCGGTGGAGAATAGTGATGAGCTTGGCTCTTTTCATGCTGCTGAAATCGGGTATGTGTTTGGCAATCTAGAATTGTTTGGTGCTACACCCACGGAAGCCGATCGCGAGTTTTCCGACATGATGTCAACTATTTGGACGCAATTCGCTAAGACCGGTAACCCCAATGGGCCTGGGCTCCCAGAATGGCGCCCCTATACATCAGACAATGAGGCTTACGTCGAGCTGGGTGTAAATACCGGGCCACGGTCCGAGCTTAGAATTGCAAAAATAGACCTCATTGAGCGTGCTTGGCAAAGTAGAAGATCTCAGCCATAGCGTTCATTCTGAAAGCGGATTGATTACGCGCCGCGCAGCGCGTTTCTTGGTTAGATGCTGGTGGAGGAAGTCGATAGAGAAATCAATCTCCTCGGCAGGCACTTCTGGATGTAATCCTGGATTCGCATGCAGCCTTTTGTCTTTGGCAGTGATCGCATCAAATAAGGCGAGGTAGCCTTGACGGTCGAATAGCTCGTCTTCGAGTTGCATGATAAAGAAAGTGGGATGAGTGATCTGCTTAGCATCTGTTAACAATCGGTTTCCGATCGAAGAGGCTGCTCCTGATGAGCCACACAGACCAATTACGGCGGCATTAAACTTGAGCTTTGATGCCAATAATGGGATGCCGAACATGGTGCCCATCGAAAGTCCGAAATAACCTAAGCGGTTGGGTTCCAAGTCACATTCTTGGAGAATTGCTTCATATGCGATTATCCAATCGCGAACCATGTGATCGATAAATTTGGGCTTCTGCATCTCTTTAAAAAATGCTTCTCGCCCTCCTGAGGCCACCATGCGCAAACCGTGAACGGGGCCGTCAATGGATAAGATTATGGTATTACTTAGCGTGCACAGCTGTTTTGAAAGGTACGGTATAGGTGCCTGGTATCGATCACCAGATGCTCCGTGACCGCAGAGAACAATCGAAGGTGTGTCCGATTTGGAATCGGGTATCCAGATCGCGCCAGAGATTGGCCGATCGACACCGTTTTTTTCGATGATGAAGTCTTTGGCACCGTATTGCCCATCTGACCATTTAATTGTTTGCATGTTTTGTTAGATATTGATTTTCGAAGTTGAAAGCCTAGTCGTTATCGTTGTCTAGACACAAGTGTATTGGTGGCTGATACTGAAGGAATTATGGGTGGGAGGAAAATGTGGAGTCCACGGCTTCGTCAAACGTTGACGATATCAGATCTGATCAAGAGGATTTATATACTCGACCATTGGATGGGATAGAAGAACCACCGAATTCGTTGTTGGGTACGGTCAAATACCTGGGACCGAGTGTCATCATCTCAGCAACGATCGTAGGATCTGGGGAGATTATATTAACGGCGAGCCTTGGTGCGATGGTCGGTTATGCGATGCTCTGGTGGGTCCTGCTTTCTTGTTGGAGTAAATCAATACTTCAAGCCGAGTTGGCGCGTTATATCGTCTTGAGTGGCGATACCTATTTGCGGGCGATCAACCGTGTTCCAGGCAAGATTCGTGGCCCAAGAGGCACTTTTTCTTGGCCTATCGTGTTGGGCTTACTTGCTTTTATACCTGGCCTGACTGGCATGGGGGGGCTTGTCGGAGGTGCAGGTCAGGCCGTTGGACTGATCTTTCCGGAAATTGAACCGTTGTGGGTAGTCGTTTCCTTATCTACTTTGACTGCCATCTTGTTGGGCAGTGGTAGTTATCATCGGTTAGAGTCGATTATGTTGGTGTTCGTACTGACCTTTACGGTTCTTACGATACTCAGTTTGATTTTTATGCAGGACACCCAATACGCGACAACTCTTGACCAGGTGGCCTCTGGGTTTGACTTTGAGTTTCGCGTTGAGCATGCAGTTTTAGCACTGGCAGCATATGGCTACACAGGGGTGAATTCTGGAGAGATATCTTCGTATTCCTATTGGTGTATTGAAAAAGGGTACCCGGCCAGGATTGGTCGTTACGATGGTACCGATTCCTGGACGGCACGGGCACATGGGTGGTTAAAGGTTTTACGAACCGATGTTTGGATAACACTGATTCTCCTCACCTGTGCGACTATTCCTTTCTATTTTTTAGGTGCAGGCGTGCTCCACGGTTCAGGACAGCGACCGGAAGGTTCCGAGGCGATTACCGCATTGAGCCACATGTTCACTGAAACGCTCGGTCCCTGGTCTTTATGGTTATTTGCAGTTGGTGCCTTTTGTATTTTGTTTTCGAGTACAGTTGCCGCAGTGGCTGGCGGCGCCAGGTATATTCCTGATTATTTAATTGAACTGGGTTTCTTATCCAGAGAGCGGCTTGACGTTCGGACAAATATCATAAAATGGTATGGGTTGTTGGTGCCATTTCTTGGGTTTTGTTTGTATGCCGGGTTTCAAAACCCTGTGCTCATGGTGACCATCTCGGCTTCAGTGGCGGCCATTATGTTGCCAGTGCAAAGCGGTATCACGATATATTTACAGACTACCAGGCTGCCGCAAGAGGTCAGACCTGGGAAACTTGCGTCTGGCTTCCTCAAAATCACCTTTGTTTTTCAGTTGATTATGGCATTACTGGTTATCTACTTTGTGGTGATCTAGAGCTGAAATAGTGATTTGTTTAGGTGTAATAATCGTTATTCAATAGATCAATGAGAAGTTAGACTGCTAATGTAAGTTGCATTGATAGGGGAGAACGATGGCTGAATCAATTACTAGTGTTGAAAAAACATCAAAGGATGAATGGGATGTTCGTGTGCAGCTCGCTGCTTCTTATCGTTTGTTTGTAAAGTACGGTTGGACTGACATGATATTTACTCATCTTTCTGCACGTGTTCCAGGTGAGCGTAACCAGTATTTGATTAACCCCTATGGTTTACTTTTTGATGAGATAACAGCTTCTTCCTTAATCAAGGTAGATTTTGACGGTAACGTGCTCTCTGGAGATTATCCTTATAATGATGCCGGGCACGCGATTCACACAGCAGTATTAAAGACCAGGCCTGATATTAATGTTGTGATGCACAGTCACACTCGCGCAGGCATGACTGTATCCACGATGAAATGTGGCTTACTACCTCTTACTCAGCAGTCAAATGAGATTATGCTTAATGTGGCATACCACGACTATGACATCGCCGTGGGCGCAGAAGAAGAATGCGAGCGAATTGGGCGCGATCTCGGAGATAGGCATTTGATGATCATGCACAATCATGGCCTGCTCAGTTGTGGTAGAGATGCGGCTGAAGCGTTTTATCTACTTTACACTTTAGAAAATGCCTGCAAAGTTCAGGTAGATAGTATGGCAGCCAATACAGAGTTGGTGTATCCCAAAGAAGAGGCATCTCTTAAAATAGGGGAATATGGCAAGGTCAAGGCTGAATCACCGAGCCGGTCTTCCCGGCTGGCCTGGGAAGCTGTCACCCGACAATTGGATTCGGTGGATCCTTCCTACAAGAATTAATCGTGTTGTGGTAGCTAAGGAGTAGAGATTGTTATGCGATTTACCGATGAAGACATTCAACATTATCGGGAGAACGGTTTTGTTATCGTCGAAAATTTTCTTACGACGGAAGAACTCGCGCGAGCGCACGAGGAAATTCAAAGGATCCTTCCAGGTTGGCTTGAATTTGCAAACGATCCGCAGGGTCCTAAACCGGAAGATTGGAATCAGGCCCCGAAATCGAGGCGAAATACGAGGTTTCCGTTTGCGGGAGATCAACTGAATTCAATTACGCTGCACCCTGACTTAAGAAAGTTTGCGGCGATTAATGCTGGCCATGATGATTTGGTGTGTGAACAGGGTGATCTGCACTACAAGTGCTATGGACATGCATCTGATATGGATCAACAGATGCACCTGGATTATCTGAATCATACCTTGGTTTACCCACCCAAAGACCCCAAGTACTGGCAAACTGCCTATTTGATTTATTACACGGATGTCACGGAAGACCTGGGTCCGACTGCAGTATGCTCATGGAAACACTATCAGGATGAATTGTTGTGGCCTACGGCGTACGAAAAGGAACAGAGATTGGAGTTATACGATAACGAGGTAAAAACGACAGTCCCCGCTGGATCGCTATTGGCTTACAGTATGAGGACCTTTCATCGAGGAACGGCATTCAAGGGAGAGGGAGCCCGGATAGGAGAGTTCATTACTTACGCACCAAAAAATTGCCCTTGGCTTGGCATTGTTGGCTGGCCAGAGCAGGGCGTCCACAAATCCTTTCGAATTTGGATTGAAAGAGCCTCGGTCGAAGAAAGGGAAATGTTAGGTTTCCCAAGACCAGGCGATCCTTACTGGACAGAAGAAACGCGAGCAGGCGTCGCGGCCAGGTTTCCTGACATGGATATGAGCCCTTATGCATGAATAAATGAGGCCCGCTGGCCCCGCATATAAAGCACAGCTGCTAAAACCGGTAGATTTGGGTAACTAAGTAGTCTGGCTACAAAAAATCACCAGGTGTCGATATACGGTCTCTTTTTCTCTGTTCTCGGTGGAGGTTCTGGAACACCGTTTAATCCCGCCACAATCCATTCGCGGGAGCTTGCAGGATCGATAACATCCTCAATGCCATAAAATTCAGCAGAGTTTACCGCCTTGGCTCGCTCATAGGCCTTGTCCACTCGGTCTGTGAACACCGCGATCCTCTCTTCTGCACTCTCCATCTCCTGGAATTCGCTTCGATAAGCCAGCTTTACGTTGCCTTCTATGGCCATTCCTGCAAACTCTGCTGTCGGCCATGCCGCGGTAAAAAATGGCACCTTCGAACTTCCCCCGCACATCGCTTGAACACCCAGCCCGTAGGCTTTTCTTATAATGAGTCCAAACATCGGCACTGATAGATTAGCTCCAGTATTAAACATCCGGGCGCAATGTCTCACCAAGGCCGTCTTTTCCACTTCCGGACCTACCATGATTCCTGGGCAGTCCATAACAGAGATGACGGGTAGATCAAAGGCGTCGCACAGTTGCAAGAAACGCGCTCCCTTATCCGCTCCATCGGAGTCGATCGCTCCGGCGATATGATGAGGATTGTTCGCGATGATTCCCATGGGCTTGCCCTCGACTCTGATAAGGGAAGTAACGATACCGATCCCAAAATCTTTTCGAATCTCTAATATTGAATCTTTATCAGCCAAGGTCTCGATGACGTCTCTGACGTTGTATATTTCTTTTCGGTTTTCAGGGACGATGCTCCTCATCTTTCTTTGGTCAGGCGCTTCCCATTCTGGCAGTGAGCCCTGGAAATAGGAGATATATTGTTTGGCCACTCTGGTCGCCTCTATCTCGTCCTCGACCAGTATGTCGATTACGCCGTTTTCTACTTGCGACTCGGTGGGCGCGACCTCGTCTGGAGCGAAAATGCCGAGTCCGCCTGCCTCAATCATTGCCGGCCCCCCCATCCCGATAATAGAATTTTTGGTGGCGATGATGACATCACAGCATGCGAGCAGGGCCGTGTTGCCCGCAAAGCAGTATCGAGAATTAACGCCAACTAAAGGCACCAGGCCTGAAAGCTTGGACCACTGGGTAAAAGTTTCTACTTCCATCCCGATGCCACCCGCGCCGTCAGTATCTCCTGGTCTTCCGCCGCCGCCTTCGGAATACAAAATCACCGGAAGCTTAAACCTTTCAGCTAAATGAAAAATCCGATCTTGTTTGTTGTGATTCCACAAGCCCTGAGTTCCTGCTAAGACAGTGTAGTCGTAGTGAACCACCGCACAACGAGATTCCGTTTTTGGGAAAAGCGCTCCATTAACGTGACCGATTCCCATGACAAGCCCGTCTGCTGGGGTATTTTCTCTCAGCCATTCGACCGTTCTTCGTTTACGTTGAGCCGCTAGAACCATCGAGCCGTACTCGATGAAAGAGTCTTCATCACATAGATCTTCGATATTTTCCCGGGCCGTACGTTGATTGTGCTGGCGTCGGCGTTCTACTGCTTTGGGTCTTTGTTCATCATATATATGCGCGTGTCGATCGTAAGTTTCTTGAAGGTCTGGCCGAATTTGGTCTAGATCGATTTGGTCTTCTGCCTCAAAGTTCAACTCGCCGATATCACCCTCTTCGATAAACACCAAGGGATGACCTTCAACGATAATTTCATTTTCCGAAACGGAAATTGAGTTAATTGTGCCATTTCGATCTGCTCTGATTTGGTGTTCCATTTTCATAGCTTCCATGACAATGAGTGGCATTCCAATAGCCACTTGATCACCCGCCTCGACTTGGATTTTTATGATGGTTCCCTGGATCGGTGCTGGAATACCTGTTGAGCCATTGGGTCCGGATAGATCGACATTCTGTTTGGTTTTTTTCTTTTTTTTCCGTTCGGCTCCTTTGTCGTAGTCAAATACTGCCAATGGATCCGAGCTGTCGACCTGAGCACCCGCAAGTCCAGATGCCGAGGGATTCAGCTCTTCGTTGGGTATATGCCGTGTTTCGAATTCGCTGTTATCGATTAGAGACGAAGCGTTTTCATCGACCCATCTAGTTGTCACCTTGCTCATTAAGAAATCTTCATTTTTCAACACTGATCGAAGAAAGGGGATATTTGTGGTAATGCCCTCTATACGGAACTCTGAAAGTGCTCTCTCGCATTTTTTTGCCGCTTCTTCAAAATTAGGTCGCGCCGAGTGAATGATGACTTTTGCTAATAGGGAATCGTAGTTGGTGCTTGGTAAGAATCCAGCGTATCCAAAGCCGTCGATTCTTACGCCTGGACCACTAGGTGGGTCGTAGGCGCTGAGCTCGCCTGTTGCGGGTCTTACTGTCCCATCTGGCTCGATGGTCTCCATGTTGACCCGTGCCTGTATCGCAAAGCCCCTTGTTGTCGGCGTTTCGGTAAGCTGGAGTTCTTTTAACGTCTTGCCGTTGGCGATCTCTATTTGGGACTGAACTAGATCTATACCGGTTACCTCTTCGGTTACCGTGTGCTCGACCTGTAAACGCGCATTTGCTTCGATGAAGGCAAATTTTCCCTGACCTTTACTTTTCGAATCGACCAAGAACTCAAAGGTCCCCAGGCTAAAGTATCCGACTTTTTTGGCGAGTTTCTCGGCCGCTTCTTTAATCGATTGCCGTGTTTTTTCTGGGAGATTGTAGGAGGGAGCGATCTCTATGATTTTCTGGTGTCTTCTTTGAACACTGCATTCTCGATCACCGATCGCCAAAATATTTCCTTTTTGATCGCCAATGATCTGTATTTCAATATGCCTCGCTTGCTGAATCAACTCCTCAACGTATAGCTGGTCATTACCAAAAGCATTTTTTGCTTCTGATTGACAGCGAAGATAGGCTTCTTCGAGTTCGTCTAGGTTTGTGACGATGCGTGTGCCTCTTCCGCCACCTCCTGCTAGTGCTTTGATCATGATGGCAGCGTTTTTCCCGAGAGATTGAAAAAATTCCCGACAATCTTCCAGTGAGCTTGCGCGCTCGGTACCTTGGATAATGGGGACACCCGCGTCGGTCGCTGCTTGTCGCGCTCGCGCCTTGTCGCCGAATAAGTCCAATAAGGTTTGATCAGGACCAATGAACTTGATTTTGTTTTTGGAACATTGAGCGGCCAGTTCTCCATTTTCTGACAAAAACCCATATCCTGGGTGTAATGCATCGCATTTAGCTTTTTTTGCGACCCCGACGATGTTATCAACGTCCAAATATGCTTTTGCTCCCATTGCATCTAAGCATATTGCTTCGTCGGAGATTTTTGTGTGAAGACTTTCATCATCGTCTTCGGAATAGACCGAGACCGTTTTAATGTTCAGGTCTGCCGCAGCTCTAGCAATACGAATTGCTATTTCGCCCCGATTTTTTTTATTGTCATTCGACTGTCTCCCCCAAAAATACTTTTCAACAGTGTGCATGTTTTGCGTTGAGGTCGATTTCCTCTTTCGATGCAACTCAATTTGAACATTCAATCCGCTTTCAGGAATAGCGAATATTTCAGATAGACAATACCTAGCAAAACGATAATCATCAAATTCACGATCAATTCCCTATTTGAAATCTCTTTCTTGATGAGTTGAGAGATTAGTGGAATCTGTCGGCTTCGCTGTTTGGGCGTGTTTTGGAGTAGGTGTGGGATGAATGCTATCATTGATGAGGCTGGGTTGAAGTACGAAGCGCTGTCGTTGTGGTCAGACATGGCTCCAATGGCAGAAGGTAACGAGATGATCGATCAACCGATCCTAACGGTTCATAGGCCTAGCTCCGATAGCAATCTTGGTGCCGCTTGCATTGTCGCACCGGGGGGAGGATATCGAATTCTCGCGTCAGATCACGAGGGTTTGCAAGTGGCTAAGTGGCTCAACCGAAAAGGCATAACAGCTTTTGTTCTGCGGTATCGAATCGCCCCGAAGTATCATTCTAGTATTTCCTTGCTCGATGGTTTAAGAGCGGTTCGCTGTGTTCGCTATTGGGCTAAAGACTTCAAGATTGATCCTGATCGCCTTGGCATGCTTGGGTTTTCTGCCGGTGGTCATTTGACCGTCGCTGTGGGTACAGGTTGGGATGAAGGAGATGATGAAAGTAGTGACCCCATTGATCGGAGCTCAAGCCGGCCAGATTTTTTGGTGCCTGTTTATGCTGTCACCAATGGAGAAAAGCGGGGTAAAAAGGCAGACGAGTATACGCCGACAGATGTTTTAGTTGGCCCCAGCACGCCGCCAACGTTTTTGGTCCATACCCACGAAGATTCTGTCGTTCCAGCTTCCCAATCCACGCTCTTTTATGATGCGCTACTAACACATAAAGTGCCTGCTGAACTCCACATCTTCAATAAAGGAGAGCATGGGCTGGGATTAATGGTTGGAGATCCGGATGGCGCTCAATGGGGCGAATTATTAATTCGTTGGCTACGCAGACAGAAGTTGTTGACCGAAAAAGAGAGGATAAGCCTTGCAGGAAAAATCAAGGTCGAAGATCAAGCTGTCGGTATGGTTTGGGTGACACTGATCCCTGAAGAACCCACCCATCCGATTTCGAGAGTTCGGGTTCACGGCGATAACGGGGGAGAGTTTTTGATTGACGAATCCGAGGGGCCTATTCCCGGTCATTACGCCGTTAAGGTTACTCACGAGAGCGATCAGTTTGGCCATTCTGCCACAGGAATTTATACGTTAGACGATGCGAGAGTTTATGAAACCACCAGGGAAATAAAGGAAGGCGATCCCTTGGTGTTGGATTTAAGTGAAGCGGATTTCAAGACGATTTAAAGCGACAAGCAAGAGAGGAGTGTGAAGATGTCCAAGTTTGAACAGATAATTTATGAAGCGGTTGAGCCCGGTATCGTTAGAATCGTTCTTGATCGTCCTGAGGCGAGAAACGCACAAGACACTCGAATGTTGTACGAACTAAATGATGCCTTGGATGATGCATCGCAAGATGACAGCGTGAAAGTCATTGTGATCGCGGCTAACGGGCCACATTTCTCTTCTGGTCATGACCTAAGAGAAAAGGACCCGATTGGTACTCAGCAATCCTATAAGACGGTGACCACCTGGGGAGGGTTTGAACGAGAAGGAGCAGAAGGACAATTTGCGAGAGAGCAAGAGATTTACTTTGGGTTTTGTGAGCGCTGGCGAAATATCCCAAAACCCACGATGGTTGAGGTTCAAGGCAAGGTGATTGCGGGAGGAGTGATGTTGGTTTGGCCTTTCGACATTGTCGTTGCTGCGGAAGACGCGACTTTTCAGGATAATACCGTCGCTATGGGCATATGCGGTGCCGAGTTTTTCAATCATCCCTACGAGTTTGGCGTTAGAAAAGCAAAGGAGATGCTCTTTACATCAGAGGCAGTGTCTGCTCAAGAAGCTCATCGACTGGGAGCGGTTAATCATGTGGTGCCCAAGGACCAGTTGTCGGAGTTCACTATGGGTCTGGCTCGAAAAATTTCAGAAAAAAATCTTTTTAGTCTTAAGCTCACTAAAATGGCTGTTAATGCTGCCGAAGATAATGCGGGTAGAGTCAGCACGAATCAAACCGCCTTTGCACTGCATCATCTGTTGCATACACACTTTAAGCTGACCTCTGGGATGGGAGTGGACCCAGAATTCATGCGCAATTTTGGTAAGAAAAGTAAGTAATTTTTTCAACGAACTTTTTGAATGTCGTTGTTTGAGTCAAACAGGCGATACTCTTTTTGATTCCAAAAAACTTTGCCCGTTGGCCCGCCAGGAGACAAAGTCGCCAGCATCTTAGCTGTGGGAAATGTTGTTTCGGGCGACTGCAGTTCCGGTCTGTCTTTACCCCATATTTGGGTATTGGTGGGCCCAGGAATTAGCATATTGATCAAAATATCTGCGTCTGAAGTTTCTCGTGCGGCGACCCGTGATGCCGCCCAGATTGCAGCTTTGGCTGCGCTGTAAGCTGAAGTGCCGGGAACGTCGACTTCAGCATTGCGAGAGATTGTGTTGATGATCCGTCCGGATCTTTGTGCCCGCATGATCGGAATTGCGGTACGCATACCGTAGATACAGCCGTACAAGTGCACAGCTATGTGGTCTTCGAATTGCCCATCAGTTGATTTTTCTAGCGTGGGACCGAAAGCTATGCCTGCATTATTGAAAAGGATATCAAGCCTTCCGCTTTCACTCTGTGCGTTATTTAATAATTCGCTGACTTGTTGAGGGTCTCTGACGTCGACTTGTGCAGTCGTGATGCCTTGATTGGCCAACGATTCGAGTCGGGTTGAATCGATATCCGCAGCAATGACGTTTGCATTCTCCTTATGAAAACCTAGCGCCCAGGCTTTACCGATCCCGTTGGCTGCCCCGGTAATAACGATGGTCTTACCTTTCATTATGATTGCTCAAAATATTAACTGGACCGTTGTTCCGTCTACTTCGGCTAGGGTTGACCTGACGCCTGGCAGGATAGGTGTTGTCAGTGTTGAGGCCCATTTTTGGTGTTGGCTTTCTAGTCTTTTCACGATTTCAGGATGAGCAGCTGCAAGATTCTTGCTTTCTGAGGGGTCAGCATATAAATCGTAGAGCATCGTGAGCTGGCCATTTGGTGATTGGTTTGACCAGCCGTTCGGGGGCGGTGCCAACCTTCCATCTTTCCCCAAGTCGTTTGGCGTCAGTGGAGACTTGTTGTAGCGGATTAGCTTCCATCGTCCATCTCTGATAGCGACGGTGGGTCCGGAACGCCAGTATAAGTAATCATGTGGCGATGACTTCGCTTCCCTATTAATAAACGGTATTAGGTTAACGCTGTCTCTAGTATTCGATCCGCTAGAACCAGCGGCAGCCGTGAAAGTCGAATAAAGGTCGAGGCTGATCACCGGATCGTGAAAAGTGCTGTTTTTGGGGAGTGTTTTAGGCCAGCTCATGATCAGGGGAATGCGAATGCCTCCTTCATGGTGAAAGCGTTTGTAGCCGCTGAAAGGTTGATTGGAGCAGGCACCCTCAATGTAACCGGCGCAGCCATTGT
>CAZYHH010000008.1:0-26550 GCA_964647295.1 uncultured Pseudomonadales bacterium | reverse complement strand
CGTCTATATTCCTTTGTTAGGGCCAAGTACTTTGAGAGACATACCGGTAAGGTTAGTTGCGATATCGGTGCCACGATTGTTAATTGGAGAGGATTTCCCGGGATATGGCACCGCGCTTCGAGTCATTGGTCAGCGTGCCGGGATGACCGGGTCTATTGAACAGCGTAATGCGAATGCTATCGATCCTTATACATTCACTCGCGATGCCTATACTCAACTTCGAGCTTTCCAGATTTATGATGGAGACCCGCCTGTAGAGGATTTTTTTGATGAATTCGAAGACGAGTGATTTGTTTGTTTTGAATCGAAGGATATAGGGAACGTTTTTGTTTGATCAGTTGTTAAGCCGTTGGGTGAGGTTAGTTGTTAGGCTTCCTGAATTCACGCTGATTGCACTGTCATTGGTGACTCTGGTTTTTGGCTGGGTTGCCTTTAGTCAGTTTAAAATCAATTCAGATTTGACACAGTTGATTCGTCAGGAAGCCGACTGGCGGGTAGATTTCGACCGATTTCAAGAAGAGTTTCCACAGCTGACTAAGACAGCCGTTGTGGTCTTGAGTGCTTCCTCACTTCAGCGATTAGAGTTAGCGACCGAGCAAGTCGTTAATTATCTGAGCGAGAGACCAGAACGCTTTTCCGATATTTTTGCGCCGGGCCATGATCAATTTATCCGGGATCGAATTTTTCTGTATATGAATGTCGACCAACTTGATCTTGCAGTCGATCGATTGGCTCAGGCTCAGCCATGGCTGAGTGCAGTATCAGAAGACCCCAGTCTTGTGGGCGTCTTTGACCTGCTGATTGATGGTTTGGAAAATGATCCGCCTGAACGCTTTGGCGAGATTCTTGGGTTGTTGTCTGGTTCGATCGAGAAGACATTGCAGGGTTTGGACAACAAAGTGTGGTGGGGGGATGAGATCTTCCCTTTAGAGGAAACACGCTATCAATTAATTTACGTTAAAGCGCCATCCAACTACCTAGAATCGTTACCTGACGCAACATTCATGGAAGAATTACGATTGATGCTGGGAACGCTCGATCTACCACCAGGAGTGGATGCCAAGTTAACCGGGGAGGTGCCTTTACAGCATGAGGAGATCGAAGCGGCCATTGACGGTGTCGCGCTTGCGGGATGGTTCGCTCTGATTTTGCTTTTTCTAGTGATGTTTGTTGGAGTGAGATCGTTTCGAGTTATTTTGGGCACGTTCATTCTTCTCGGTATAGGGGTTACGTGGACGATAGCCTACGCACTTCTTTCGGTGGGCGAGTTCAATACACTGTCTCTGATTTTCGTTGTTATGTTTTTTGGTCTGGGAGTGGATTTTGCTTTGCACTACTCCCTCAGGTTCCAAGAGGCGGTGAGCCGGAATCAAGAAAAGTCTGGAGCGCTGGTCGAAAGTGCTATCAGTGTGGGGAGAGCGATTTCGCTTGGGGCTGTGACAACGGCCGTTGGTTTTTTAGGGTTTTGGCCGACTGATTATCAAGGGTTAGCCGATCTAGGGGTTATATCAGCTGGAGGAATGTTGATTGCCTGTTTTCTTGCGTTTACCTTTTTGCCCGCCTTTTATTCGGTTATTGATGCCCCCCGAGCGCATAAGGTGGGACTGCCCTCCAGTGATCGAATTATCTCTTGGTTGCTTGATCGAAGAAAAACGGTGGTGGGAATCGCCGCGATTGTGGCAATACTGGCGGGTAGCCAGGCGCTACAACTTCAATTTGATTACAGTGTGCTAGCTTTGAAAGATCCGCAAGCAGAATCCATGAGAGCTCATCGTGAGCTTCAAGCTGAGGGCATCTCTACAGATTACAGCTTGTTTGTGGTAAATGATCAAAGTGTGGCCCAAGAGACGTTGCGAGCTCTTGAGACAGTTAAGGATGTGACGATTGTTGAAGATCTTGTTCCAGAGGATCAAGAAGAAAAGATGTTTATGATCGAGGATCTGCAATTTATGCTGTCAGATGCTTTGAAATTGAGTCCGGACAAAAACGAAGCAACGGCGACTGAAATCAAGAAATCAAGTTTGTTGCTCCTACAGACGTTAAGGTCTTCGCTTTCACAAGATTTGACGGTACCAACGCATGTTTTGGAAGGATTAATAGTGAGTCTAGAAGAAATGCAGTTAGCCAGCGATGCGCAGTGGTTAAGCCTTCAAGAAGGGGTTGTAAGTGATCTGTTGGATCAGCTGCAAAGTATCCAGCGACGTATTGATGTTGAAGAAATTAGTTATGAAGATTTGCCCGATTCAATTACCAGCAGGCTAATTTCAAAAAATGATCAGCATTTGTCTGTCATCGTGCCCTCGCAAGATATGGACTCTATTTTGAATCTATCAACTTTCATCGAAAGTGTCCGTGCTCTTGCGCCTACAGCTACAGGCCGGCCGGTTATCGAGTGGGGTGTTGGATCGTTGGTGGTAGATTCGTTTCAAACGGCTTTGATGTTATCGGCGGTTTCGATTCTCATGATTCTGTTGCTAGCGCTGAGAAATTTTTTGGCAGCTTTAATCGTACTCGTACCATTGCTGTTAGCGGCGCTAGTCACTTTTGGTGTTGCGGTTTTCTCGGGTATCTCAATAAACATGGCTAATATATTGGTGTTACCGCTCATTTTTGGATTGGGAGCGGCAAGCGGTATCCATGTCGTGGATCGATATCTGGGTGAAGAAAATGTGTCTGAACTGATGCGCTCGAGCACACCCAGAGCTGTTGTTTTATCTAATCTCACGACCGTGGGAGCTTTCGCATCTTTATCGTTATCTGCCCATCAAGGAGCGGCTTCGGTCGGCGTATTGTTGACAATCGCCGTGTGTTTATTGCTGGCGTTTACACTTTTCCTTTTGCCCGTGCTGTTACACGGGGTAAATAAGGCCCCTAGGTAATCCAGAGTATTTGGCTAAAGATCATATTTTATCTGTTTTTAAAAACCCGAAAATGATAGTCGAAAACATTCTCATGGAAGTTCAAGTTTCCGGCTCAGGTATGTATGAAATAACAGCGGAAGTAAACGATAGGATACGGCCATTAGAGATCGAGTCCGGAATACTGAATTTATTTATTCGGCACACCTCAGCGAGTTTAATGATTCAGGAGAATGCCGACCCCAGTGCCAAGAAAGATTTGGAAGCCTGGTTAGATAGGCTGGTCCCAGAAAATGATTTACTGTACACACACGTGGCTGAGGGGGCAGACGATATGCCCGCACATATCAAAGCCATGCTGACGGCCGTTAGCTTGTCTATACCAATTTCTGAAGGGAGTCCTAGCCTAGGGACTTGGCAGGGAATATTTTTGTGGGAACACAGGAGTGCATCCTATAAAAGACAGATTGTTTTGAATGCCATAGGAAAGCGATAGTGGTCTATTTTTTTTGTTGATCTCTAATGTAATCCATCCATCGTCTGTGGCCTTCAGGGTCAAGGATCATGCTCGAAAAATAGTTCAGTAGATCTTTGTGGGTCTGGGTCAACTTTGCTTCTACCATGGCCTTCTCGCCATCTTTCGAACTAATGAATTGATAGATTTCTTTCATGGAATTTTCAGGACCGATCGCGTTACTGATCTCGCTTACCAAGATGTCATGTAGTGGCTCTATATCTTCTTCTTCAATACCAACTTCGTTGGGGGATAAGACGACATTGGACCAGAGTGTCGCCATGTAGACTCGGTAAAGATCGCGATCAAGAAATTTTTCCGTGACAGTGGCTCGCTTGCGTATATCCCCGAAGACAGGCTCAAAAATATCTTTTAACTGTTTATCACTTAACAACTAATGGCTCACTCTTAAATCTCGAACAGCTGATGATTATTGAGCTTAAAACATCATAGTTTTTCAGACATTTTAGGCTTTCTTCGAATACTACGACAATTATGGTGATGGCGCATAGTCTGTATTAGATATTACTGGTGTGCGGTTCAAATTGGTTCCATAATTTACGAATGATTAAATTTGATCGCGTTAAATTAGACTCCAAAACCGAAGTTTTACGAGCGAAAGTTCGAGAGTTTCTCGATAAAAATCCAGAGCATCTGCAAGCTAGGAACTCTGACTTTGTCACCGGCCATGACCCAGATTTTTCGAAGAAGTTAGGAGCGGAAGGATGGATTGGTATGACCTGGCCTATCGAGTTGGGTGGTGGTGGAAAGACATTTTTTGAAAGATATGTGGTTACCGAAGAGTTATTGGCCGCGGGCGCCCCTGTGAGTGCTCACTGGATTGCAGATAGGCAAAGTGGCCCTCTCTTGCTGAGCTTCGGGAGCGATGACCAGAAACGAAAGTACGTACCGGCGATAGCACGCGGCGAATCATTCTTCTCGATAGGGATGAGCGAGCCGGATACTGGGTCCGATCTGGCTTCGGTTAGGACTACAGCGAAGAGGGAGGGGGACGAGTACGTCATCAATGGAACTAAGATTTGGACGACGGATGCTCATAGGAATCATTTCATTATCTGTTTGGTCAGAACAGAGGATCCCACAGAAAATCGTCATGCGGGATTATCGCAGATTATTGTTGATCTAAAAAATGATGGTGCAAGCGTCAGACCGATACAGAATATGGCGGGAGGAGAAGATTTTAATGAAGTGGTTTTTGATGGAGTACGTGTTCCAGCGGATAGGGTAGTTGGAGAACCTGGGAATGGGTGGTCTCAAGTAACCTCTGAACTTGCTTATGAACGTAGTGGTCCAGAGAGGTTCTTATCTTCCTTTAGAGTCTTTATTGAACTCGTCAGGGATTGTGGGCTCAAGCCTGAGGCTCACCAAAAGGCTGCTATCGGTAAAATCGCTTCTCATCTGATGACGATGAGACGAATGTCGATTTCAATTGCAAGTATGTTGGAAGAAGGAAAAGACGTGGCGCACGAGGCGGCTTTGGTGAAAGAGTTAGGCAATAATTTTGAGAAGGTCTTACCTGAGATTGCTCGCTTGGCGGTTCCGCAGGAATCATCTGTACAGTTTAGGCAGACTTTTATGGATACCCTGTTGTTGTCCCCCTCCTTTACCTTGAGGGGCGGGACACGCGAAATTATGAGAGGAGTGATAGCTAGAGGACTTGGAATAAGATGAGCACAAGCACAATAGAGCTGATACTGGATACCGCTTCCAGAATATTTTCTGACAATTGTGATAAGTCCTTACTGGATTTCTGTGAGCGAGGGGGTATTCCTCAGGATCTTTGGCTATTACTGAAAAAAAATGGTTTTAATCAGCTGGGTATGGATGAAAGTGGAACATCGATTTCTGATTTATATGAGTTTTTGATTGAGTGTGGCCGATACGCAGTACCCATGCCGATCTCGGAAATTTTATTGATGAATTTGTGGTTTGGTGATGTTGGTGAAATCAGCGGGATCGGTGAGTTGCGAGATAAGAAGGTCTTTAATGTTCCGCATGGGTCGGGAATTAGCCGGGTTGGCGTTGTCGCAAAAGAACAGAAAACGGTGTCCTTGATCACGGACGTCGAAATCTTGGAAAGTGATTACAATTTGGCGGGCGAGAGTCGGGATGTCTTGGATTTTCGTGTAGGAGGTGAAGTTTCTCTGGCAACTGATCCTTTTGCTCAAATGGCATTGACCAGGGTTTGTTTGATGGCTGGTTGTATGCAAACGGTTTTGGATTTAGGAGTCCAGTTTGCTTCAGAGCGTGAACAATTTGGTCGTAGCATCAGTAAATTTCAGGCAATTCAGCATAATCTCGCAATTGTGGCATGCGAGGTTGCTGCTTCAAGAAGAGCTGCTGAGGCAGCCATTGATGCTTGGGGAGATGATCGGTTTGTGCTAGAAGTTGCCGCAGCAAAATCAAGAGTCGGTGAGGCTGCGGGGCTTGTGGCCGAACAGGTTCACCAAATTCATGGGGCGATGGGATTTACCCAAGAGCACCGGCTTCATCATTACACGAAAAGATTGTGGGCTTGGAGAGATGAGTGGGGCAACGAGTTTTATTGGCAAAGCTTTTTGGGAGAGGGTGTATCTAAGTTAGGGGCAGACTCTGTTTGGTCGTTTATTGCAACGAGCAGTTAGAAAGTCGAGTGATTTTTGATTTTCCCGACCGCCCCGAGCCACCTTTAAGGATAGGTATTAGCGAATGTCTCCGTGGTACTAGGGTCCGTTATGACGGAGCTAGCGCAGAAGCTAGCTGGCCAAAAGAGCGCCTCAAAGACCTTTTTGATCTAGTCGGCATCTGTCCGGAAGTAGCGATAGGCCTGTCGGTGCCTCGTAAGGCGATTAGATTGATGGGGAGAGCGGATTCTCCTAGAGCGCTAGAAATAGAAAATAATCAAAACGATAAAACGGTTGCCTTGAAGAGGTTTGCACGAAGCGAGGCAGGTTTTATTAACCAGTTTTCTGGTTATATCTTCATGAAGAATTCTCCTAACCGTGGCGTCCATCGAGTCAAAGTTTTTCCCTTTGAAGGAGCTGCTCCGATTCGAGCTGGCCAAGGAATATTTTCATCTGAATCAAAAGTTCAACTGCCTAATTTACCAATGGAAGATTCTGGGAGGTTGTTTGATGAAGTCCTCAGAGAGAATTTCGTGACTCGCTGTTTTGCTTATGCGCATTGGAATTTGGTGCTCCCAAATTTGAGTCCGAGAGTTTTAATTGAGTTTCACAGCCGCTATAAATATCTATTGATGGCTCACAACTATTCTGCCTATAAACGAGCGGGTTTTTTGCTGAGCGACTTAAGGGTCGATTTTCTAGTCAAGGCGGGTACATATATATCTTTGTTGATGGAAACGCTGGCCTTACCTGCTACTCGCAGAGGACATAGTAATGTAATGCTGCATCTTCACGGGTACTTAAAGAAAAAAATCACTCAGAAGAATAGACAGGATCTAGCGCAGCTGATACACCAGTACAGGCTAGGGGAGCAACCGCTCCATGCGCCCATCACTATGTTGAAAAATTATTTTGATCGTTACCCCGATGAGTATATTTCCAAGCAAGCGTATTTGGATCCTCATCCTTCTTTTGCTAAGTTCAGACGATCTTTATAAGACTAACGACTTATTTTTCGAGGTCGACTATCATTTTTCCAGTATTGGCTCCGGTAAAGAGCCCGATAAAAGCATCGCCCGCACTTTCTATGCCCGAATAAATAGTTTCTTTGGATTTCACGCGCCCTTCGTTGACCCAAGACTCCATGTCTAATCTAAATTGTTCTTTTAGATGATCGAAATGGCTGACGATAAATCCCTTAAGTGTGAGACCCAGACCGATCGCCATCGCAAGATTGTTGGGCCCTGGTCTCGGTTCTGTATCGTTGTATTGAGCAATAGCGCCGCACAACGGAATTCTACCGAATTGACGCATGTGCATGAGGGCTGACTGAAGGTGCTCGGCACCCACATTATCAAAGTAAATGTCGAGACCCTCGGGCGCGGCTTCGCGAAGGTGACCGAGTATTTGACCATCATGATAGTCAAAAGCATGATCAAACCCGAGTTCCTCCATCAGTAAATTAATTTTTTCTGTGGAGCCGGCGCTGCCGATCACTTTACAGTTTTTTATTTTTGCTATCTGACCGACGATCGATCCTACCGCTCCGGCTGCTCCGGAAACGAATACTGTCTCGCCCTCACTTAGCGCACCAACTTCCAACAGGCCCACGTAGGCCGTCATTCCCGGCATACCGATAGCCCCTAAGTAGGTCGAGGGGCTGGCTTTTAGATTACCTAATTTTTCGATTCCTTTAGTAGGAGCTGTGAACGCCTCTCTCCATCCGTAATGGCTGGAGACGTAATCGCCTATATTGAAATCCGGATGGTTAGAGTCTACAACCTTTCCTATAGCGCCTCCCGTTAATACCTCGCCAATTTGAAAAGGGGGTACATACGACTTACGATCAATCATTCTCCCTCTCATATAGGGGTCTACTGACATACACACATTTTGAACCTGGATCTCATTGTCTTTCGGAGCCTCTATGTCAACATTGATGACTTCAAAATCACTGGACTTGGGGATTCCTTCGGGTCTCTGTCTTAGTGCTACTGATTGTGCTTTCATTTTTTACTCTATTAAATTGTTTTTGTCGGATTTCTCTAATTGACGATCATATTTGAAATCGAGTGCCCGCTAGTGGAGGATCTTCCGGTGGCCCAGCGAAACACTGAGCGACAGCCATCCATTGTTTCGCATTGTCGCCAGTGACGGTTAATCGTGTATCTTGTATGTTTCTGACCTGCGTCACCACTTGACAAAATTCTACTGCTAACCCGCCCACGTATTCTCCTTCGATTTCATCGTTCCAGACCCAGCTTTTTCCAGATGGAGACTCGAGCTCCACTTTTGGCATAGGCTCTGGGATTTCTATCCCTCGGTTATTGAATGTCCAGCCATAGGTTTTAACGCCTATGGTAGCAATGTTCTTGATTCTGTCCGAGTGAGTCCTTCTTTTGTTCATTAGGTCGTAGACTTCCCAGCCGTGGGCCCAGGTTTCCATCTGTCTTGCTGTGGCCAGCATTCTGGCTTTCATTCCTGGTCCCGCCCACACGTATCTTTGATTAGGATCTGCATTTTGGAAAGCTGTGCACATTTCTTCGAATACCGACCACCACTTTTCAAGTATTTCTGGGCCGGACAAAGGTTGTTTTATGCCTTCAAGGAGCCAATCTTCTGCATAATCTCTGATCGAGCCCTTGTCACGTATCTTGCCCATTAGAACCTGGAAAGCGTCAGCGCTGCCAAGGGAGGTTAAGGCCATGTGGTCAGCTATATGCAGATGAGCGACAACATCCCAGACCGTCCAGTCTTTGAATGAAGAACGCTCTGACCAGTATCCCGTATCCATGTTTTGCAGGACTCGATAGAGCTCAAGGCCCTCTGCTCTGAGATCTTGAGTGATCTGAATTAGAGCTTCCTTTGATTCTGTCGCCGCCAATTTATCCCCCCTATTGGGCATAAAGCATAACTCGGTGATGCGGGTTAGTCCAAGGCCGGACGAGCGATAGCTTTAGTGCTATTACTCACCCATTAGATTGTTGGATATTTGGTCTAGAACTGATTCATCGTATTGGCAGCTCCACCCGCGAGCAGCGCTTTCTCACCAAGAAAATATTCTTTATGATCATCTCCAATATTAGACCCTGCCAAGTCTTGGTGTTTTACAGCCGCCAGATCACTGCGTATTTCCTGACGTTGAACATCCCGCACATATGCGAGCATCCCTAGATCGCCGAAATAACCTTCCGTTAGATTATCCGTCGATAGTGCCGCCGTATGGTAGGTCGGAAGCGTGATTAGGTGATGGAAAATCCCAGCTTCTCGCGCCGCATCTCTTTGGAAGCTTTGAACCAGTTTGTCTGCCTCTATAGCGAGATCTGTACCGTCCATAGACACGTCCATCAGACCTTTCTCGTCCGCCGCAGGGTCTGGGTAAGCTGAAAGATCTTTTCCAGCGGCCTTCCAGTCTTCGTAAACCTGCTCTCTGAACTTGAGGGTCCAGTTAAATGAGGGTGAGTTGTTATAGACCAGTTTCGCTTCTGGTCTTACTTCTCTCACTCTATTGACCATTTCGGCGATTTGTTCGACGTTGGGTTTTTCGGTTTCGATCCAAAGTAAATCAGCACCGTGCTGTAAACTGGTAATGCAATCCAACACAACTCGATCTATGCCAGTATCTTCTTTGAACGCGTAGAGACCATTGTCCAGACGTTTCGGTTTGGCAATCTTACCACCTTGATTAATGGTGATGTCGCCGTCTTGGATTTCACTAAGATCGTTAATTGGCGCCGTATCTAGAAATTCACAATATTTACTTCCAAGATCACCGGTCGTGATTGAGACGGGTATCTTTTGCGTGAGTCCTGCTCCTAGCGAGTCCGTGCGCGCAACGATAATTCCATTATGAATACCTAATTCTAAAAATGCATAACGTACTGCGTTTATCTTTGAGACAAAATCTTCATGAGGAACGGTGACTTTGCCAGCCTGGTGCCCACACTGTTTTGCATCAGACACTTGATTTTCAATTTGGATTGCGCAAGCGCCCGATTCAATCATTTTCTTTGCTAGCAAATAAGTCGCTTCTTCATTTCCGAACCCAGCATCAATATCTGCGATTATCGGTACTACATGTGTTTCAAAGTTATCGATTTGACTCAATAGTTCATCGACATCGCCTCCGTTAGCTCGGGCTTCATCCAGTTCGGCAAATAGGTGTCTGAGTTCTCTTGCGTCAGCCTGTTTTAGGAAGGTATAGATTTCTTCAATCAAATTCGCCACTGTCGTCTTTTCGTGCATGCTCTGATCGGGTAGTGGACCGAACTGCGACCTCAATGCAGCAACCATCCAGCCAGAAAGATAAATATAGCTTTTGTCGGTGGTCTTTCTATGTCGTTTGACTCCCATCATAACCTGCTGCGCGATAAATCCATGCCAACAGCCTAGAGATTGGGTGTATTTCGAAGGATCAGCATCATATTCCGCCATATCGTTACGCATAATGTCTGCCGTATATTGAGCAATCTCTAGTCCCGTCTTGAACCGGTTTTGCCATTGCATACGTACCGCATATTCGGGATTAATTGCTTTCCACTCTTCTTTACTGTTGACAGTAGATTCGACTTTCTTGATTTCATCTAGATAAGCAGACATTTTCGTTCCTTTTATTACAGGTATAGGTATCAAGGCCGAAACTTATCAATAACTGATTGTGAAAAACATGGAATATATTGAAAACAATATATTCTTTAGAAGAATTAAAGGTTTTATTCGATCGCGAAGGTTATTTCTCCTAATTTCTCGAACTTGGCATTGTACTTGCCTGATTGTCCAGGATGAGCGGGGCCTACAGAGCCGCTCATCAATAGGCTACCCGATTCAACCACACCATATTGAGAAATGATTTGGTTGATTAGCCATGCAAGAGCACTAGCCTGGCCCGACATCACGCTGTTGCATCCATTTGAATGTAGATTCGCGCCTTCGTAATTTAAGCTCACATCAATCGAATCTGGATCAATCGCCTTGCAATCAAACCGGTTTCCCTTGATAAAACCAAAAGACGCCGAATTGGAGGCAACCAAATCAATGCCCGACGGTCGTGATGTGAGGTTAGGAGAAGCCAGCTCGATCATGGGATAAAAACACTCTATCAGGGCATAGACTTCCTCGGGTTTAACAGGGTCTGTTATTGCCGCTCCTGTTTCAAAGCCCAGTTCCGTTTCGATGAGTAGTTCTCTAGAACATTTGACGTTTGTCCGGTAGGAGTAATCGCCGGACTTAAACAAAACACCACTGATCGGCGCTTCGATACCCATCATTTTCTGCATTGGCTCGGCAGTGACCGCAGCCTTATAGCCGATTGGCTCTTCGTCGATCTGTTTGACGAATTCTTTTTGAATTTCATACGCGAATGCAATTGTCGCCGATGGATCATCTGTTAAAAGATTTGGGTATTGATCATTTGACAGGTGGGCGTGAATTAATTTTGCGGTAAAAGTCGATTTCATTTTGGCACTTCGATTCTGATGAATAGGCCCTTTTTCTCATATGCTTTGTCCTTTGGTCAATTTTTGTAGTGACAAAGTTTGAGGGCACAAAATCCAAATACATGTTTAAACCTTAACAGAATTTTTAAGAATTGGACGCTTATATGAAGAAGTTATAATGTTTAGCGGGCAAAACTGTAAGTAGGAGTGTTTGGCCATCTCAGAATCTATAGAAGCTCGATTAATTTCGATTCTTAACTTGAAGAAGATTGATGAAGACTTGTTTCTAGGCGATAACGAAAGCCGAAGTGGTTTTAGGTTATTTGGTGGACAAGTGCTGGCACAAGCTGTGCGGGCTGCCTATCAAACAGTCAAAGATCGGCATGTGCACTCTTTGCATGCTTACTTTTTGAAAGGCGGTATCGCAGAGCAACCTGTTCTTTTTGAAGTTGAGCGTGTACGAGACGGTAAGAGTTTCACAACTCGTCGAGTGGTAGCGATACAAAATGGGGACGCAATATTTAACATGGATCTATCGTTTCAAATCGAGGAAAGTGGATTTCAGCACTCAGACCCGATGCCTAACGTTCCGCCTCCTGAAGAGCTGGTGGATGACGTCGAAGTGGCTTTGTCGTTAGACAAAGTGCACGGAAACATGAGCCCGATGGCAAAAATAAAACGACCTTTTCAAACACGATCGGTTTTTCGTTTAGGGTCAGAAGAGTGGGGAAAGGAGCGATTTTCAAATCCGGTGTGGATTAAGTTTCGTAGCGACGTAGAAAGCGAAGACCAAGAGCTTTCTAGATGTTTGATTAGTTATGCGTCGGATATTGGTCTTGTGTCTACATCTACCTTGCCTCATCAGCCAGATGTGGCAAGGGATAGTCTGCAGCTTGCTAGCCTGGATCATTCTCTATGGATTCATCGGGATGTTCCGATCGATGAATGGATTCTATTTCATAAGAAAACTTCTTCGGCTAATGGGGCGAGAGGGATGAATCACGCTGAGTTTTTTTCACAAAAAGGTGAATTGATTGCTTCTGTTTCCCAGGAAGGCCTGCTGAGGATTCGTACAGGTTAACCGTTAATCATAGATTGTCGATTCTACAATTAGCTGGACAGATTTTGTGCTGCTTAACAGTAGTAAAGCAGAGTATTGATCATCGCTCAAAGCGATATGTGTGGCGTCTGCAGGGCTTTGGTTCCATGTGGCATCGATAGGGATCCATTGGTCTTGAAGGTAAATTTCATTCCATGAATGGAACATAAAACCGGGCCGGCTGCCATCTTTATAAGCAATGCCGTAAACGGGCCGAGCAGGGATGCTGTGGGATCGAGCTAGAGTCGTAAAAAGGTCGGTGAAGTCAGTGCACTCACCATAACCGAGCTCTAAAGATTTCAGAACTGACCCAACAGCCTTGTTTTCTTTGTATTGAAGTAGTGAATTTACATAGTTAACAAGTCGATTAATGTCGCTGAGCGAAGAGACTTCAGTAGGACTGCCATCCAAATTCGAGAGTCTGGGATTGTGAATTGGGTATCTGATGGTTTCCGCTAAGTACGATTTGATTGTATTTGGATCTGTGGTCGAATCGCTGAAACTTGAGAGGGTGTCGGGAATGGTCTCAATGATTCCGTCACTTTTATTGTCTACTAGTTGGATGCGAAGCCTCAGGTCACTCAATCCAGTTGGATGGACGATTCTTTGATCCAAAGGAATAAATAGGCTGTTTTTGCTGGCGATGTTGGAAAGAGAGGTCGCTCGCTTTCTGTCCGAGATAGAGATGTCGAATATGCCGGCCATGGTTAAGTTTAGCGGTTGGTAGTTTTCGTCGAGCTGGATTTTAGTAGAAGATATTGGCGAGGCATTTTCGATGACATAACCTCGATTATTGATTTCACCAATTTTGTACGTTCGGTTGACGACTCTGAAATTTTCCAGGTCCAAAGTTTTACCAACCTTTTTGTCGTATTGTTTAGGCGCTCTTGAGTTAAGCCACAATTCGACTGAAAGGTAGTCTGCTAAGTAGAAATCCCATTGATATTTTTTTTTTGATTTTTCAGATCCACGACGAATCGAGACAGTATAGTGCTCATCAATTAACGCTGCTTCAATTTCGTTATCCATTGATTTTTTTATGGTGCGGTAATTAGCCTGAAGCAATTGGTGTGGACTAAGCTTACTAAAAATCAAGGTTTTTGATGTTGTGACCGGTTTATTATCTAGTACATTGAAGTGAGTGGTCGTGGCAAATCGCCAATCGCTATTGTGCGTTCGGCTTACAGCATTTCTCATATAACCAATTTGATTTTTGCCCATATGAATTTCGTACCATTTTTCGCCGAGGAAATTATTTGCGATAATCTCGACTCTCGACCGAGGCGTTGCGATAAAGTAGATAGTTAACGCGACTAAGATAGTCGAAAGTATGGTGATTCCGATTTTGGTTGAGAGAGAATCTAAAATGGTGAGACTTAAACGTTCTTGGTGTGTTCAGTTTAAACAGTTTAATGACGATTGCGAAATTAGGGTTAGAGAGAGTTGCTATCGATGAATCAAGAAGAAGCGAATGAAAGCGGTAACGATTTTATTCGTCAGAGAATAAAAGAAGATCTTAGTAGCGGTTTGCTAACCAGCGGGGTTGTCACGCGTTTTCCTCCAGAGCCCAACGGTCTTTTGCATATTGGACACGCGAAAAGCATCTGCCTTAACTTTGGTGTGGCTTCTGAATTTGGGGGTAAGACTTTCCTTCGTTTTGACGACACGAATCCAGAAAAAGAAGATGACACCTTTGTGCAGTCCATTTTAGAAGACGTGAAATGGCTTGGGTTTGAATGGGCGCATCTGACTTATGCATCTGATTATTTTGATCAACTTTACGCGTTTGCTGAGGAGCTTATCCAAGATGGGAAGGCGTTTGTTTGCAGTTTAACAGGCGAAGAGATTCGTAACTCAAGGGGGAATCTCACCGAGGTCGGCGAAAATAGTCCGTATCGAGGGCGTAGTGTCGAAGAAAACCTGCGTTTATTTCGAGGGATGAACAATGGGGAGTTTGAAGAAGGCACTCAAGTGCTCAGACTCAAAATAAATATGAGTTCGCCGAATATGAACTTACGCGACCCTGTGATCTATCGAATACGTTACCAGACACACCAAAGAACGGGAGATAAATGGTGTATTTATCCTATGTACGATTACACACATTGTATATGTGACGCATTGGAGCACATCAGTCACTCTTTGTGTACGTTGGAGTTTGAAGATCATCGTCCGTTATATGATTGGGTGATTGAAAACGTTAGCTTGAACTACCATCCCCCTCAGATAGAGTTTTCTAGGCTTGGATTGGAATACACTGTGATGAGTAAGCGTCTTCTTAGTCAGTTAGTCTCTGATGGATTTGTAGAAGGATGGGACGATCCGAGGATGCCGACCATCGCAGGTTTGAGAAGAAGGGGCGTTCCGGCTTCAGCCATTCGGGAGTTTTGTTCTCGCGTCGGAGTGACTAAACAATCTAATTTGATAGAAATGGAGTTGTTGGAATTTTGCATTCGTAAAGAGCTTGAATCGAGCTCTCCTCGAGCGATGTGTGTGTTAGAGCCTCTAGAAGTTGTCATCACGAATTGGAAGGAAGGAAGTGTATTGCTGGAGGCGCCTTGGCACCCCAAAGCAGAGCATTTAGGTTTTCGAAGTGTTCCCTTTTCCGGTAAATTGTTTATCGAACGAGACGACTTTGCACTTGAGCCTCCTCCGAAATGGAAACGCCTCTATCCAGGGGGACTTATTAGACTTCGGTATGGATTTATTATTCGCTGTGACGACGTCGTATATGAAAGCGATGGCGAAATTAAGCAGTTAAGATGCAGTTACTTCCCCGATTCGCAAAGCGGTCAAGATCAGAGTGGGCTGAAGCCGAAAGGCGTTATTCATTGGGTATCTTTGCAAACCGCCGAGAACGTAAAGGTGCGAAGATATGACCGTTTGTTCTCTGTCAGTGCTCCAGGGGGAGAAAATTTTGTTAGCGATATCAATAAAGATTCTTTGGTTGAATATGATTCGTTTATCGAGCCCGCTGCATTGGAATCTCCTCAAGTTCGGTTTCAATTTGAACGATTGGGCTACTTTAGTAAAGATGAAAGTGCGGGAGTGTTCAATCAAACGGTGTCTTTGCGTGAGGGATCCTGATCACCAAGGAGTTTTTTTTGTTATCTAGAAAAGATATCCAACAGACTGCCCGACGCATCGATGGGCACTTAAATCGCACTCCTATCCTAACCAGTAATACGCTGAATAAAATGTGTGGTTTGGAACTTTTTTTTAAATGCGAAAATTTTCAAAAAAGCGGTTCTTTTAAGTATCGGGGCGTTTCTAATGCGGTGCTGGTCCTAGATCAACATGAACGACAAAAGGGTTTGATTACGCATTCTTCAGGAAATCATGGGGCGGCATTAGCGGCCTTTTCTTCAAGTATGGATTTGCCGGTAGTTGTAGTGGTGCCGGCTTTTGCCTCTAAGGTCAAGAGGGATGCGATTAAACGATATGATGCCGAAATCGTAGATTGTGATAACAGTTTAGAGTCCAGGGAATCCGCCGTTAAAGAATATCTCGCAATGAAGGACGGGGTTTTTGTTCCTCCCTATGATCATATAGATATCATTGCTGGCCAGGGAACTCTGGGCCTAGAAGTGATAAGTGAAGTAAAGGACTTGGATGAATTTTGGTTGCCGGTCGGCGGTGGAGGTCTTGCCAGCGGGAACGTATTGTCGGTTGGAGACTTGGTTCAGGTGGTTGGGGCAGAACCGGACCTCGCTCGAGATGCCTACGACAGCCTGAGGCTGGGCGTTAGACAGCCTCAAATGGAGCCGAGGACTTGTGCGGACGGATTAAGAACGGCATTAGGATCTTTGAACTTTGATATTTTACGCGATTACAAGTTGCCCATAGTCCTGGTGGATGAGGACGATATCTTAGAAGCTCAATCGGTTCTCATGTCGTGTCTCAAAATTTTAGTCGAGCCTTCTGCGGCCGTTCCATTTGCTGCGATCTTAAAAAATGGACCTCAAAATGCATCAAGCGAAAGGGTTGCCTTAGTAATAAGTGGAGGTAATCTTGTAATATGATTCTTTAGGCGTCGATGTCAAATCCGAGGTCTTCCGGAGTTTCTCCGCTTTGAACAATAATTTCGCTAATGCTGTCAGCAGCAGATTTTATCATTTCCATTTCCATTTCTGTGCCTCGTATGACGAGCATAGTTCCGTATCGATCATTCAGTAGAAAAGGGTAACTTCCAATGTCTAGGCTTGAGAATTTTTCTTGTACTTTCCCCAAAGGTTCTGATATTTGGCTTTCACCGAGATAAGCTCTGAGAGAATAGCTATGTACGACTGAACCGGAATTTAATGAGCCATCGAGGGAGGACAACATGGCCTGCATTACCCTCGGAATCCCTGCCATGACATACACATTCTCAACAAAGAAACCTTGAGGGCCGCCAGTCGGATTATCAATCAAGCCCGCACCTTCAGGAACTCTAGCCATAAGTAATCTCGACTCCATGACATCAGCAGGGGCTGGGCGCGCCCTGATCCGACTTTCGATATCGGGATGCTGCACGATTGTTTTGTCAAAGGCCTTGGCAATGCAAACAGCTGTAATATCGTCGTGAGTTGGACCAATACCGCCAGTCGTAAAAACGTAATCGAACTGGATTCTCATTTCATTGACTGCCTCGACTATTTTGTCCTCAATGTCAGGTATCACTCGCGCTTCACGCACTTGTATGCCCCACTTCCCAAGTGTTTTTGATAAGTGATTGAGGTTGGTGTCTGGCGTTCGGCCAGACAAGATTTCGTTACCAATAATCAAAACACAAGCAGTGACAGACTTCGATGATTCCACGAATACCTTTCCCCACTTCAAAGCTTAGGATGTTAGCAGATCCTTGGGCGTCAAGCTGAACCGACGCGTTAAGGTTAACTGCCCTGAAAAACAGGCGACCTCTTTTCTTTAAATGCCTTTCGTCCCTCTTTGTAGTCATTGCTATTAAAACAGGCATCGACTTGGGTTTTGACTTGATTTACTTCGCTCTCGATAGAGCCGTTTTCCCACGCATTGACGGCCATTTTGGCGGCGGTTACGGTTAGCGGAGCATTCTTGGAGATTAATTGAGCGTATTGGATGCAGGCCTTTTCAATAATGTCCCTGGATTCAACAAAGTTAATGAGCCCCATTTCTTTTGCTTCGGAAGCTTCAAAAAAACGTGCTGAGAACATAATGTCACGAGCTCGACTTGGACCAACAATTCGGGATAGCTTGGCTAACCCTTCAAACTCATAGCCTAGACCGAGCTTTGCCGCGGGTATACCAAATTTTGAATCTGGAGAAGCAAAGCGTATATCTGCCGACAAAGCAGTGGCCAGTCCTCCGCCTATACAATAGCCCTCGATCAGTGCGATCAGAGGCTTTTTTATCCTGGATAACCACATCGAACCTCGGCCAGCGATTTTGCCGTACTCTTTACGTTGATCCGCATTTGATCTTTTACTGTCGAATTCCGAGATGTCTGCCCCTGAAACAAAGGACTTTCCCCCTTCACCTCTCATGACAACCACTCGAACATCCTTGTCGGCATCATAGGATTCAAGGATGTCACCCATCCCTTGCCACATTTCCAGAGAAAGTGCGTTGTGTCGACTCGGATTATTAAAAATCATCCAGCCTATTCCATTTTCGACTTTTGCCTTCATGCGGTCCGTTTTTAACTCGATGTCCATAATGTTTCCTTAGTTGCTTGATGATGAGGCGATCATCTCTGCTTTAGCGAGAAGTTTTTTCGCTCGATTCAGATGTGGTACGTCTACCATTTGCCCTTCAAAAGTGATTGCCATGAGCCCCTCTTTCTCTGCAGCAGAAAAAGCCTCGACGAGTCGTTTTGCTGTTTCGACTTCCTTGTCATTAGGAGAAAAGGCACGATTTACTGTCTCTATTTGATCAGGATGAATGGTCATTTTCCCGTTATAGCCCATCCAAGCAGCTTCCTGGCAATCTTTTTCTAGGCCATCGGAATCTTTGAAGTCAACAAAGACGGTATCAATCGCTTGCACTCCTCCTGCCGATGCACTGATCAGCGTCATATTTCGACAGTGCTTGTAGATATCTAAGTAAGATCCATCTGGCCCTCGATTTCTGGATGACCCGAGAGCGGCTGCCAAGTCCTCCGCTCCCCACGACAATGCATCTACTCGTTGGCATTGGGTAAATGTCGGTAAATTGATAATGCTGATTGGTGTTTCCGTTGTAATCAATATTAAGTCTACGCTGAGTTTCGGCAGGTTAAGCTGTTGTTCCCATTTACTCATCTCCCCATCTAGCTGTTCTAGTTCTTGCAAGGTAGAGACTTTGGGCACTACCAGTGCATCGGGTTGACCTTGCATGATGATTGCAACGTCTTGCAGCCCCCAGGGTGTGTCTAATGGGTTAATACGAACGGTCTTTTCTTTTCCTTCAAAGTCGGCGGTTTTGAGCCAATCTCGGATAATCAGTCTTGCCTTATCCTTGCTATCCGGGGTCACAGCATCTTCCAGGTCTAAGATTAGCGAGTCAGCATTGGTTGAAAGAGATTTCATAAACATTTTCTCGTTTGCACCCGGTACAAAGTGCAACGACCTTCTTAGCCACGCTTTCTTCACGAATTTCTCCTGGCCATCATTCCAGTACGCAGACACAAACAAACAACCTCGCCGTGTTGATTTTTAGCGGTATGTTCAAAGGTTACGATGCCACGATCTGTTTTGCTTTTACTTTCTCTTTTATCGATTATTTTGGTTGAAGCGCTGATGGTGTCGCCGACAAAGACAGGGTTAGGAAAGATTGTTTTGTCAAAACCCAAATTACCTAGGGTTGTCCCTAAGGTCGTATCGCCTACCGACAATCCAACGAGCAAGCCTAGCGTAAAAATACTGTTTACTAATATTTGTTCATGAATGGTCTCTTTGGCAAATTCTGCGTCGAGATGCAAAGGTTGAGTGTTCATGGTGAGTGTTGTGATTAATAGATTATCTGTTTCGGTTACCGTTCGACTGGGTGAATGAAAAAACACGTCGCCTACTTCTAGCTCTTCAAAAAACTTTCCTGGCATTAAATCCTCCCTTAGCATTAGGTATCATATAAGAATATTAAATTAATAGATCAGTAAAAATCTCTTAAGAAGGGGTATGTCAGCAACATGAATTTTGAATTAGACGATGAACAAGTTTTAATCCGCGAGTCTGTAGTCAAACTGTGCACTGATTTCCCAGACAACTATTGGTCCCAAAAAGATAAAGACCATGAGTTCCCATGGGATTTTTATGAGGCGATGGCCGATGCAGGCTGGTTAGGAATAGCGATTCCTGAGGCCTATGGCGGCAGTGGTCGCGGGATTACAGAGGCTAGCTTAGTTCTTGAGGAGGTCGCGGCTAGCGGTGCTGCAATGAATGGCGCAACCTCGTTGCATCTCTCTATCTTTGGCATGCACCCTGTGGTGATGTATGGCAGTGAAGATATGAAACAAAAGTATCTTCCCAGAGTCGCGAAGGGAGATTTGCATGTTGCTTTTGGCGTAACTGAGCCTGATGCGGGAACTGATACCACTTCGATCACCACGGCTGCGCGGTTAAATGGAGATCACTATATCGTCAAAGGCCGTAAAGTCTGGACCACCAAGGCATTGCAGTCTGAGAAAGTATTGCTTTTGGTTCGGACTACGGATAAAGAAAAAGTGGAAAAAAAGACTGGCGGTATGACCTTATTGTTAGCTGATCTACAGCGAGACGAAGTGTCTATTTCGCCAATTGATAAGTTGGGGCGAAATGCTGTTGCAACTTGTGAGGTGGTATACGATGACTTGCCCGTGCTTGTCACTGATCGGGTTGGAGAGGAAGGCAAAGGGTTCCGATATCTTCTGGATGGTTTGAATGCTGAGCGTATTTTGATCGCCGCTGAGGCGCTGGGTATTGGTCGCGCGGCAATGAATAAGGCCGTCGAATACGCGAATGAACGGGTCGTGTTTGGACGACCAATTGGTAAGAATCAAGGGATTGCCTTTCCGTTGGCTGAGGCCAAAATGCGCTTGGACGCAGCGGAATTGATGATTAGAAAAGCTTCTTGGCTAATAGATAATGGGAGAGCGTGCGGCGCCGAGGCTAATATGGCAAAGTGGTTAGCTGCGGATGCTGCTTTTTTTGCTGCAGATAGAGCGGTCCAAACCCACGGCGGTTTTGGTTATGCGACAGAGTACCACGTGGAAAGATACTGGCGAGAAGCGAGGCTAATGAAAATTGAGCCTATCTAGCAAGAGATGGTGCAAAATTTTGTTAGCGAACACGTTTTAGAGTTACCAAAATCTTATTGATTTCAGTTTTTTTGATCTAAAGATAGGTGATTAAAAAAATCAAGCGTCGAATTGCTCAAATCCGTTATTCAGCTTGGAAATAACATATTTCCTAATCTTAGGCGTGAGTAATTCAGGGTTCTCGGTTGAATTGATGGGCTTTCCGATTTGCATTCGGTACTTCGAGCCCACTTTGTTGAGAAGTTCTCTAAACAGGGTCATGTCTTTGATTTCTGTATTTAAAAACCAGAATAGATAATACAACAAGCTGTTGGATCCTCTTATGTGCATCGGCACTATTGGGCTGTTGAATTTTTGAGCTAAAGATACGCCAGATGAAAGCCAAGGCCGCTCTATTAGGCCGATGGGCGTGGGTTTGGCGAGTCGTCCCGAAGCGAAGATGACGACGAGTTTTTCATCTTTAAAAGCCTGGATCATCGATTTTACAGTTTCTTTGCTTTTTGTATGATCGCGGCGATGCTCCAGCCATTCGACAGGGATGATGATGTCTCGCAAAGAGGGAGCGCATCGAATAGCGTCTCGATTTGCAAAAATACTAATGTCGCCTCTCACCGACTTGATTGCCTCGTAGACGGCGATACCATCAGCGATTCCTGAGGGGTGGTTGGGCATTAGAACTGCTCGCCCCGTTTTTGGGAGGTGTTCAAGGCCTTTGACATTAATACTTAGATCCAGAGTTTTGCCTAGGTCGTCGAATATTTCTTTACCTCCAAGCGCGTCAACGCGATCTATCAGATTTTTTGCCTCTTGATATTTTAAGTAGGGATAGAGGTGTTTCTGTATTATCGACCATAACCAAGGCTGCTGCATGAGCTTGGTGGCTCGCTCTTCAATTAAGATATCTACTATGTGCCGCATTGTTTGATAAAAGAGCTAACGGCAAGATTGAATGTGTCGGCATCTTGCATGTTAACCGCATGTCCGGCCCGGATAGGTTGAATTGTTAGGTTAGGCATATTTTCTTCGGCCCACTCTTTGAGCGCTACAAAGCGCTTTTCTTTGGTTCCCCAACACAGCATAGCCGGAGACTGATTGTTAATGGCTAGATGCCTAATGCTAGCGTTTGGGGTTGTGTTTCTTAAGGTGTTTGCGATTCCAATTGGATTGAGTAACTTGGAATCTGCGCGGAGCGCATCGTAAATGAGGGTGGGTAGCGATCTCGCATGTTTCGGGTGAACAGGTATTTTTTCAATAGCCGATAGCCCACCTTTTTCAATATTACCACCTGATTTTTCAGCAGTGCTTTCCCACGCTTTCGTTTGTGCCTCATCTGCAAAAGCTGAATTCGAGTTGGTCATGATGTGTCCCTTGACGCGTTCCGGATGCAGACAACTGTACCGAGCAGTTAGGGCGGCTCCCAAAGAATAACCGCAGACAAACCATTGTTCTGCGCCCAAGTCCTTCCTGATGGTTTCAAATTGTGAGGCATAGTGATCTGGGTGATAGGCGGAAATATTTTTGGGGGATGGTGAGCCTCCATGACCCCAAAGCTCCGCGGTGACAGGAATACAGACGTTACTCAGCGCTTTGGTATTGGCTAGCCATTGTGAGTTCGATGAGAGAAAACCGTGAACCAATAGCAAGTGAGGGCCTTGACCAGAATGAACGTGATAATGAATTGTTGTCAAATTTCAGGTACTCGATCGCAGAGCATGTTATTGTTTTGATAAGGTAGTTTCTATTATTAGGTGTAAAAAGACGAGTGAATAGTTTCGGGTTTCAGGGAGAGATAAAGAATGAGTTATGACCTAGTTGTAAAAAATGGGACGATTATTGATGGTTCTGGTAGTGCGAGATATCACGCAGATATAGGGATCAAGGATGGAAAAATCGGCTCGATTGGCCGAGTAGATGCAAAGGGATCAAGGGTCATTGATGCTGAGGGTCATGTAGTATCGCCGGGATTCGTCGATGGGCATACACATATGGATGCTCAGATATTCTGGGATCCGATAGGCTCTTGTTCCTGTTATCACGGTGTGACTAGCGTGGTCATGGGGAATTGTGGATTTACTTTAGCGCCGTGCAAAGAAGAAGAGGCCGACATGGTCTTTCGCAGTTTAGAGCGTGCCGAAGATCTTTCTAGGGAAGCGATGTTGGCCGGGATAAATTGGAGTTGGGAAACTTTTCCAGAGTATTTGGATACCTTAGAAAAACTGCCTAAGGGAATTAATTACGCGGGTTATATAGGCCATTCCGCTTTGCGCACGTATGTGATGGGCGAGAGAGCTTTTGAGGCCGAAGCCTCAGAGGATGAAGTCAAGATAATGGAGGGTATGGTTAAAGAAGCAGTCCAGGCTGGAGCTATAGGGTTTTCGACTTCGAGAACATTCAATCACATCACAGCAGATGACAAACCTGTTGCAAGCCGTTTGGCAAATTGGCAAGAGGTGCGAGCGATAGTCAACGCAATGGGTGAAACGGGCAAGGGAATATTTGAAATCGCTGGCGAGTCTCCTGGCAGGGACCCTGAAAGAATTCGAGAGTATCACATCAGGTTAAGAGATTTGGCGATTGAGTCTGGTGTCACCCAGACCTGGGGTATGTTTAGTTCGCGTATTGCACCAGATTATTGGCGCCCTTACTTTGATCTACTAGATGAAACTGCTGAGATGGGAGGACGAATGTTTGCGCAGGTGCACAGCAGAGCACTTAGTAGTCTTTTATCCTTTGAGAGTAATACGCCTTTTGACACTTGGGATTATTGGAAGGATTTTCGAGCTTTGACCTTGGATGAACAAAAGTCGAAATTAAGAGATTCCGCGATAAAAGCAAAATTAGTAGAGATTGCTAGCCAGGAATATAAAGGTCCTAGAGTTGTTGGAGCAGAAGCTCGACCTCCGGTTTGGGAGTTTATTTATCCAATGGATGATATGGTTTACGACAAACCTTCGATGGCTGAGATTGCCAAGCAACAATCGATCAGTCCTGTTGAGTTAATGATTGATATGGCACTCGAGAGAGACTTGAAGATGTTTTTCCGCCAGCCCCTTGCCAATGAACTGAACGAGCCGGTGATCGAGATGATCCGTCATCCTAGAGCCGTGTGTACTTTTTCGGATTCTGGCGCGCACGTGTCTCAAATAATGGACAGCTCACTCCAAACGCATTTGTTGAGTTACTGGGTGCGTGAAAAGCAGGCCCTAACGCTCGAAGAAGGTATTAGGCAAATAACTTACGATACGGCCACTTTATGGGGTTTACACGATCGCGGTTTGATTCGAGAAGGTTTAGCTGCGGATCTAGTGGTCTTCGATCAGGAAACGATCGGGGCGAACATGCCAGAGATTGTTCATGACTTACCGGCTGGAGCAAAAAGGATCAAGCAGACCGCGAGCGGAATAAAAAATACGCTCGTAAATGGAGAGGTATTGTTATCCGATAATGAATATGTAGGCTCTACAGCAGGAAAGCTACTTCGCAGTTGATTTGGTATTGATCCCTTTGAGGAGCTGAGGCAAGATTCGGCTTCGATCGGTTGGACTGCGCCCGTAGCTCAACTGGATAGAGCACCAGGCTTCGAACCTGGGGGTTCGGGGTTCGAGTCCCTGCGGGCGCGCCATCGACTCAGGCCTTTGGGCTTGTCCGAACCAATTCTGTGTGCGTTCGATCAAAAAATTTTTGACTGAGCTATATCACCCCTGGAAATCGCTTGCCCTTCCTTAACTAATCCCGAATCTTTTGCAGTGGAAAATGAAACCGTAAACACAAGTACGCCCGGGAGTTTGTCGGACTCATGGTACATCCTGCTATTACACTGCGTACAAAATTTCCATTTGATGTTGCTTGATACGTCTTCTCGTTCTTCGTTTTCACTATCGTTAAAGGTAACTAGAGAATTTTTGTGGTACCCGACGTGAAGTACCTTGGTGGCCTCTATCTCAAAATCTTGACTGGCGTCATAGAGAAACAAGGGAGCACCGGAGGCTGTCGCGTGAAATTTTTTGCAGTAGCAGTGTATATCCAATTTGGTTGCCCAGGTTTTGACTTTTTAGATTAGTGAATAACTTCGAGACCCTTAGGTGATTTGCTTTGGAGACGATTAAGACTATCACTCTTAACTATTTTTCCAAGAGATTAGGAATAATTTATCTACAGAGAAATTGACATCAATTGGATTAATTAATGTTGTTTTTGCTCAATCCCCTTGGTAGCTGGATCATTGTTATTAGTCGCTAGGTACGATGTCGTTATTTCATGGAATTTTCCCGGTTATCTTAAACAGGTAGGAGGATGAAAGAGATCGCGCTATTGTCTCTATGACAGGGTTATATACCAGCTACAAATAGAGGGACATAAGGATGGACATAGCGGAACCACTTAAAGGAGTCACCGTTCTTGATTTTGGACAGGTATACAATGGCCCCTACTGTGGTTTTTTGTTAGCCCAGGCTGGAGCGCGGGTTATAAAAGTAGAGTCCAGGGTAGGCGAGCCGCTTCGAACGCGGGCGCAAGCATCTTCCGCCAGTTATCCCTTTGCCATGCTCAATGGAGGTAAGGAATGCATCACCCTGAATATTAAGAATTTGGAAGGCCAAGAACTTCTTAAAAGACTGGTAAATGAAGTTGATGTGGTATTGGAAAATTTTGCTCCTGGTACCTTGGATAGTTATGGGCTAGGCAGCAAAGATCTGTGTGCGATCAACCCAAAACTAATATATGCAGCCAGCACCGGCTATGGTGATGGTGGACCCTATCGAGACTATCTGGGTATGGACATCACTATACAGGCAATGAGCGGTGTGATGAGTATAACTGGTGAAGGGGAGGGGCCGCCTCTTAAGGCTGGAGCGGCGCTTTGTGATTTTCTGGGAGGAATACATTTGTATGGGGGTATCGTTTCAGCGCTTTATCAAAGAGATCGAACAGGACAAGGGTCGGTACTAGATATTTCCATGCAAGATTGTGTTTTCCCGACTCTCACTACTGCGTTGGGTGCGTATTTTCTGGCTGGCGAACAAAAGCCAAGAACTGGGAATAGACATCCTGCTTTGTCAGCTGCTCCTTATAATGTATACGAAGCAAGTGATGGTCATGTCGCTATGATATGTATTAGAGATGGTCATTGGAGAAAGCTTTGTGATGCGATGAATTTAGGTGAGCTGGCCGAGGATGAACGATTTATTGATATGAAAGCTAGAAGTTCGAATATGGATGAATTAGATGAGTTGATTAATCAGTGGACTAGAGGCCTAACCAAGGACGAAATTTTTAAACGGACGCAACAATTCGGAGTGATTTGCGCTCCAGTCCAAAGTTTAGCTGATGTGGTGAGTGATGCGCATATGCATGAGCGGGGTACGCTTCATTGGGTTGAGAACAAAATGCTTGGCAAGACGGTTTTGATGAACACGCCTTTGCGGTTCAAAAATTTGCAGCCTCCGGCTCTGGAGCCAGTCGCTGAGCTTGGGCATCATACGAAAGAAATCTTGACTGAGTTGTTGCGCCTGGATTTTGATGAAATCGAAGGCCTCCGTGAGCGAGAAGCCATTTAGGCATGAGCGATATTCTACTTTGTGTTAGGCTCGTGTTTTTTAGTATTCGAGAATTATGAAAGCTGAATTTAACTCGGTGGAAGAAGCCGTAAAAGCCATCGCCGATGGAGAAATGATCGTCGTCGCCGACGATGATGATAGAGAAAATGAAGGCGATTTGATTATGGCGGCGAGTAAAGCGACGTCAGAAGCAGTGGCTTTTATGATACGACATACAAGTGGTATTTTGTGT
>CAZYHH010000007.1:0-27713 GCA_964647295.1 uncultured Pseudomonadales bacterium | reverse complement strand
GACCCCGGAGAAAATAGAGGAACCCGATCGACTGCCGGTGGATGCCGTGGAAAAACCGTTACCAATCGAAATTTCAATGGGGCCACTCACCGGCGGTTCTATGGAAGAAATCAAAGAAAAGGTAATGAGTGGTGAAATCGACCTATCCGATGTTTTGGTCGATGCCAATCGTGCATTGGTGACGGACTTTGCTCACGTCTATCGTGAATTCCTGCTAACTCTGCTAGCGGGTGAAGAGGGGGCGGTGTTGTTTCACTGCACGGCTGGAAAAGACCGGGCGGGGTTTGCTGCAGCGCTTGTGCTCAGGATTTTAGGTGTTTCTCGAAAGACGGTGGTCGAGGATTACCTTATCACGAATGTCTACACTGCCGATGAGATTGAAAAGACCGTGTGGATGATCCGCTTAGCCTCTTTGTTTCAAGCCGATATTGAGAACATTCGCCCAATTCTAGGGGTTGAAGAACGGTATATTTCCGCTGCTTTTGAGACGATTGAATCTGAATGGGGTTCCTTTGATCGATATGTTTCTGAAGGTCTTGGAATCAGCGCTGAAGAAATCTTCCAGCTTAAATCGATATATCTAGAGCCCAAGCGAACCTAAGCCTTATACCCATATTATGCTAGTATCACTTCGAGGCATTGATTAAGGTCTTCGGAGATCTGAGATCTTAAACAAGGCTAAGAATAATAGTAATTCGGCGCGTTCTCCCTTGGAGATTCGGTAGGAAATCCTTTGAAAAACACGATCTTTCTCATTAAGTGTTTGGTTCCGTTACTGGTGACTGTCCTGATCGGCTGTGATGAGCGAAAAGTACCTGAACAGGTTGAACAATCGATTCGACCCGCCAAGGTGGTGAAAGTATCAATAAGCGGATCCCCGACAAGAAAGGTATATGTGGGTCGAGTCGAGGCTTTCAACTCAATCGATTTGTCCTTCGAGGTATCCGGCCCCTTGCGACGGTTTCCGGTACTCGAGGGTCAGACGCTTCGGATGGGTGAGTTGATAGCGGAACTAGATCCGACGGACTATGAATTGGCCGTGGAAGAAGCTGAGTTACAGCTTCAACTGGCGCTCCAAGACTACCAACGTAAGTCCGATATATTGAAAAAAGGAGGTATCGCAAAATCGCTTGTCGATGATGGTCGAGCCTTCGCTCAACTCCAACGTGTCCGGCTAAAAAAAGCGCGCGAGGCTTTAGCGGATACTAAAATGATAGCGCCTTTTGATGCCTATGTTTCACGTCGATATGTCGATAATTTTGTGAAAACCCGAGTGGGAGACAAGATTGTTCGTCTTAATGATCTCCACGAATTGTTGGTTGTGGTGAGCATTCCTGAGCAGATGCTCGCAAAGGTCATTAGTAATCCACAGGCTTCTTTATTTGCGGTTTTTGACTTCATTCCTGGCAAGATGTTTCCGTTGAGCTACAAAGAAAATCGAGGTGATGCCAATGCGATTGGACAGACCTATGAGGTCTCACTCGCGATGGCTAGGCCGGCTAACTGGGAGATACTGCCTGGAATGACGGCTGTCGTTGTCGTGCAGATAGAGAAAGGTCTAGAGGAAAAGCTGGAATATATTTTGCCGATTAATGCATTGGTGACTGAGTCGGACAAGAGAATGTTTGTTTGGTTGTTCGATCAAGATTCTCAAGAAGTAAGCAAGCGATATGTGAAAATCAGTATGCCTGGCCCAGAAGGAGTCTACGTGACGGATGGACTAGCGGAAGGTGATCTGGTGATCTCTTCGGGAGCGAGCCAGCTTAGAGAAGGAATGAGAGTTCGGCTTCTTGATGAAGAATTTCAATAGAGTCCCATGAACGATATTGCCCGCCTATCGATAGAAAGACCCCTTTATAGCTGGATGCTTGTGCTTGCTTGTATTGTTGGCGGCGTGGTGGGCATTGATACGGTAGGACGACTTGAAGATCCTTCTTTCCCTTTAATGTATGTCTACGTGATTACGCCTTATGAAGGTGCATCCGCGCAGGAGGTCGAACAGGAGGTCACTGATCCAATCGAGTCTGCGCTTCAGGAGCTACCCTATATCGAGAAGATTACTTCAAAATCGATCTCCGGCCGCTCGGAGGTTATGGTAGAAATTCAGGAGGAATATAGCGGAGGCCAAACAGCTCAGATTTTTGATGAACTGCGCCGCCGTGTTTCTGAAGCCGGACTGAGACTGCCCCCCGGAGCAGGGCCGACTATCGTTGAAGATGATTTTGGGGATATTTATGGCGTGATGTACGCGGTTTCTGCGGAAGATTATTCGCCGGATGAAATCTACGATATTGCCAGGCAGTTGAGCACCGAACTTAAGTCGGTGGAGCATGTAGCGAAGGTCCAGGTAGCAGGTATGCCCAGAGAAGCGGTGTACGTTGAACTTGATAGTCGTAAATTTGCGAGGCTTGGTCTGCCTATCGATAGTTTACTGTCTCGATTTATCGTCGAAAATCAGGTCTTTTCTTCTGGAACTTTTGTTTCAGGTACTAGGCGTTTGCGGATCGCACCTGAAATGGCGTTTGATAGTGTTGAGGCGATCGGTCGCATGCGCATCGGCCAACCGGGATCGACTCAGATATTAGAACTTGCGGATGTCGCGACCATTACCCGCGAAAGAATAGAAGTTCCTGAACAGATTATCAGGCATCAGGGGAGGGAGATATTTACCCTCGGAGTCTCTGTGATTCCAGGAAAAAATGTGGTCGATGTTGGTCAGGCGATCGACGCGAAATTGAAAGAAACTTTTCCCTTACTGCCTTTGGGTGTGGAGGTTAATACCATTTACGCGCAGCACACGGTGGTCGAAAAATCCATAGAAGAGTTTTTACGTAATTTGGGTCTGTCCGTGTTTACCGTTATTGCGGCATTGTGTCTGTTCATGGGGTGGCGGGCCGGCACTGTGGTGGGAGCGGCGCTGTTACTAACAGTTCTTGGAACGATTTTTATTATGTCCATTGCTGGAATAGAGCTCCAGCGCATTTCCCTAGGCGCGCTGATGATAGCGATGGGGATGTTGGTGGACAACGGAATTGTTGTTGCTGAGGGTATGGTGATTGGTGTTAGAAGAGGACTGAGTCCGGCCGAGGCCGCTTCTGGGTCGGTAAGAAGGACACAGTTTGCGTTGCTCGGGGCAACCATCATCGGCATCACCGCCTTTGGGCCCATTAGCTTGTCGAACGACGCCGGCGGACACTTTTTGCGGTCTTTATTCCAGGTGGTCGCGATTTCGTTATTGTTAAGTTGGGTGCTTGCGATCACCGTAGTACCGTTGTTGGGAAGTTATCTCTTGAAGGCTCGAGATGCCGTGGCTGAAAAGGATCTGTATACAGGGATACTCTATGCTCCCTATCGAGGCTTGCTGGGGTTTGGACTCAGGAGAAGCTGGATAACCACGATCTTGATTATTGGTGTTACAGGAGCGTGTATCTATTCTGCTCAATATATGAAACAGGCTTTTTTCCCAAGCACCAATACTCCTTTGTTTTATGTAGATTATCGATTGCCGGAAGGGTCAGACATCCATTCGACGCTTGACGGTGTCATTGAGCTTGAATCGTTGATATCTGAATATGAAGGAGTCGAGGCCGTCACGAGTTTTGTCGGTCGGGGCGCCACGAGATTCACGACAATAATGAAGCCTGATCAGCCGAACTCATCCTATGCTCAGCTGGTGGTAAGAGTATACAACCTTGATGAGATGGATCGGTTGATGAGCCAGATCGATGCCAGGTTACAGGCAGAAAAACCCGACGCTCAGATACAGGTGACTCGAGCTGAATTTACCTCCGGAAGTACGTCTAAGTTTGAAGTGAGGTTTTCTGGACCAGACAACGAGGTTTTAAGAGACCTTGGCGAGCAAGCCTTGTCAATTTACTTGGAGCATGACTTGATCGATCGAAAAATAGACTGGCGTCAGCCGGCGCTGAAGTTGGTGCCGGAATTTAATGAGACCCGGGCAAGGTTGGCGGGTATTACTCGAGCCGATTTGGCACAATCGCTTGCCTACAGCAGCCAGGGTATTTCGGTTGGCATATTCAGAGATGCGGACAAGGTGATACCGATAGTCGCTCGCGCTCCTCTAGAGGAACGAGGCGGTATAGAGCGTTTGATGGATAGACTGGCTTGGAGTCCCACTCAGCAAACGTATATTCCGATTTCTCAGATCGTATCTCGTTTTGAGTTACAGGCTGAGGACGCGACGATATTTCGTTTGGATCGGTTTAGAACTGTCCAGGCTCAGGCCAACCCCCCTAAGGGATTTAACTTTAACCTGTTGTTCGCCGAGGTCCGCGGTCAGATCGAAGCAATACCATTGCCGCCAGGCTATCGTATGGAATGGGGTGGCGAATTTGAAGCGAACTCAAGAGCCTACGAGGTGATTAATCAAAAAATACCCTTTGCCCTTTTGATTATGTTTGTGATCACGGTTTTGATGTTTGGTAAATTAAAACAGCCGATCGTTATTTGGCTTACCGTACCGATGACCTTTTGTGGAGTGGCTTTGGGGTTGCTGGCGACTGACTTGTCGTTCACCTTTCCTTCCTTTCTGGGTTTTCTGAGTTTGTCGGGTATGTTGATCAAAAATTGTATCGTTCTGGTGGATGAAATTGATAAACGTTTTGATGAGTCTGACTTCAGTTTGGCGACGATGACTGAGGCGAGTATCAGTCGCTTGCGGCCTGTGATTTTGGCTGCGGGGACGACGATTGCGGGAATGTCTCCGTTATTGGCGGACGCATTTTTCAAGGAGATGGCCGTTTGTATTATGAGCGGATTGGCCTTTGCGACCTTGTTGACCCTGTTGGCTGTTCCAGTTTTTTATCGAATCGCCTTGGGTAAGCGTTTGGCGGTTTAATGGCCTTCGTGAAGTGAGACTGGATTTTGAATATCACATCAAAAAATAGTGTCGGTGTTTTTTGTGGGGCAAGTGATTCCGTTGAAGAACGCTGGTTGGGATCCGCTACTATCCTGGGCAAGCTGATCGCTCAACAAAATTTAAGGTTAGTGTATGGAGGCGGTAGACTAGGACTGATGGGCCGAGTAGCCGATGCCTGTCTGGATTCCGGTGGCGAGGTGGTTGGAGTGATAACGGAAAAATTAAATCGAATCGAGGTGGCCCATGATCGCCTTGATTCGTTGCAGGTTGCTCCTAACATGTCGGCTCGGCGAAAACAGATGATTGAACTTTCAGATATGTTTGTCGTGCTTCCCGGAGGGGTCGGCACGCTGGACGAGTTGTTCGAAGTGCTAGCGCTCAACGACTTGCAGTATCACTCAAAAAGAGTCGGGCTTTTAAATGAATTTGGATACTACGATCATATGCTGGCATTTTTCGAACAAGCAAGTAAGGAGCATTTTATATCTACGGACTGCCTGGCTTCGATGGTCGTTGAGGCAGAACCCAAAAGACTGTTAAGTTTGCTTCTTAACGGATAGTTGAGTAAAGATAGATGCTGCTTTAATGGGCATGCAGAAACTCTTTTAGAAGATCGAATTTTGATTGCCCGCCGAAGTAGATGATTTCGTCTTTGGTGAAGCCATCAAGGACCTCTTGCAGAGATTGGGCAGCATCGGGAAAATCAAATATTGCCCTTAGCGGAACAAACCTCGGATTGATCGTGAACACGATGTAGTTTTCGTGGATTCGACAAAGAGTTTCACGCTCGGTTCGTATGAACCAGGTTTCGGGGGTGGGTTGTAAGTCTGTTTCTGGGGTTAGGTGCATCCTCTGATCGTTTCCATGTATAAACCAATTTTCACGTTGGAAGGGACGCTTCAAACTCAAGCCCTGTATAAATCGGTCAATGTTAAGGCCTAGGTAGTCGTTGAGGCCATCGACCGCTTCGTGCACACCCCATAAGGGGTGTCCTATTTTTTCTTTCAGATTCCAGTAACTCGGTGAGCAAACGCAGCCTGCGATAAAACGGTTATCGTCAGATGTGTCGAGGATACATAAGTCCTCGGCGACTTTTGAGGCCACTCCAGCAATAAGGTCAGGGTAATGTTCAGGTGGGCTTATTCCGATAAGGTCTGACAAAGCTTGTTGCGATAGGAAGCTGTCTTCGGTGACCGCGACGACATCGTGGTATCGGTTTGCCAATAGATTCTCTTTATGACTGATCACCTCAGGACTTGGGTTGATCGTTATCCAGTTATCTTCGGGTATCGGTTTGAGACCCATCTTGTATTTTCGCTTGGATTTTAGCCAGGGAGGGTCGTTGAGTATCAGCTCGTGGGAGGGAAAAATGGTTGGCATGGTTCAGAGTGGATTTGGTATCGGTTAGGATAATTTAGTAATCACTTTTCGGAGAAAATCGGTGCCCGCTTCTACCTGAGAGATTTCAATATACTCGTTGGGTTGGTGTGCTTGGTCAATGGAACCAGGACCGCACATCACTACAGAAAATCCGGCCTCTTGGAAATGTCCCGATTCAGCGCCATAGGCGACGACTTCAGAGGCGTTTTGTCCCGATACCTGTTTGACGAATTGAACGATGGGTTCTTCTTCTGAAGCCGCGAATCCTGGGACGTTGGCCATCAGATTAATCTCGATACCCGTCTTGGGGTGTACCGCTTGCATCAAAGGTTCGAGTTGGTTGTTGGCATAGTCTGTCAGCTCGTTTAGGTAGTCTTGGGGGTTTTCTCCTGGGATCGTGCGAATGTCTGTTTCAAACATACATTCTTTTGAACAAATATTCGCAGCGGTGCCGCCGTTAATTAATCCGCAGTGAAGGGTGGTATATCCAGGCTCAAAGCCCGAGTCCTTGTCTTCGGTAAGCGCGTTCGCGCTTTGTCGCTCAGCTAACCAATTAATAAGCCGACCAGCGTACATAATGGCTGGAACGCCTCGATGTTGTTGGCTCGAATGGGCTTCGTAACCGCTGACTTTGGTGACGAAGTGCGTGATTCCCTTGTGAGCCGTTACCACATTCATTTCGGTTGGCTCTCCAACGATCACCCCTAGAGGATCATGAATGTTCTCATGAATGAGTTTGATCAAACCGGGTGTTCCCAGGCAACCGACTTCCTCATCGTAAGAAAATGCGAGATGGATGGGCGTCTTGAGCGATCGCATCTCAGGGATAAGTGATAGGGCGATCGCACAAAAGGATTTCATGTCCGATGTTCCTCTTCCGTAGAGACGCTCGGACTTTCGGTTCACCGAGAAAGGGTCGCTTTCCCAATCTTGCCCATCGATGGGGACGACGTCTGTGTGTCCTGATAGCACGACGCCGCCAGCTACTTTCGGACCGATGGTTGCGACGAGATTTGCCTTATGGCCACATTCACTGTGGAGAACGCTAGCCTCGATATGATGTGACTCGAGATATTGTCGTATATATTGGATTAGCTCCAGATTTGAGTCTCTGGATACCGTCGGGAATGAAACGAGTTGTTCAATTAGTGCGATTTGTTTTGAAAGGTCTTGTGACATGAGAAAGGGGTTTTCTTATATGTTGTCTGTGTTTTAGGCTAGCTTATCTCGGGATTCTACTTTCTTCGAGAATTAATTAAGTTAACTAAAGATTGGCCGGGATACTGGCTTTTGGCAAAATAGATGTTTTCGAGTTGGGAGTCCCGCTCAATGATTAATGTCACGTTACCAGATGGATCAGTAAAAGAGCTGAAGAGCGGGTCGAATGGCGCGGATTTGGCTGAATCGATCGGGCCTGGGTTGGCCAAATCGGCCATCGCGATGACGATTGATCAAGAACAAAGAGACCTATGTGATTCGCTTTCAGATGGAGATGCGGTTTCAATCATAACAGTGGATTCAGAAGCAGGTCTTGAGATCATGAGGCACACGCTGACGGCTCAGGTATTGGCAAGCGCTGTAAAAAATTTGTATCCCACTTCTAGATTGGCGATCGGCCCGACCATAGATAATGGGTTTTATTATGATGTGCTGTTTGAGGAATCGATTTCTTCTGATGAATTACAGTCGATTGAAGATGAGATGAGACGAATTGTCAAAACTGGCTCAAGGATCGAAAAAACCTATAACGATAAAAAATCGGCAGTCGAGAAATTCACCGCACTCTCTGAGCCCTATAAGGCAGAGATAATTGAAGAGTCGGATCAGCAAGAAGATTTTCAAATTTACGAACAAGAAGAGTCAGGGTTTATCGATCTATGCCGAGGCCCACATCTGCCTTCACTGTCTTATATTGGGGAATTTAAGCTCACGAATATATCTGGGGCTTACTGGAAAGGCGATTCTAGGAATCAGATGCTCACCCGTATTTATGGTACAGCCTGGAAAAATAAAAAAGACTTGAACGCGTATTTGCTTCGCGTCGAAGAGGCTGAAAAAAGAGATCACCGTAGGCTCGGTAAGGAGATGGGTTTGTTCCATCTTCAAGAGGAAGGGCCCGGAGCAGTCTTTTGGCACCCCAAGGGCTGGATTATGTTCCAGCAGATGATCGAGTATATGCGAATAAAACAGAATCTTGCTGGCTATCAGGAAGTAAACACGCCAGAAATTCTGGATCGTACGCTATGGGAAAAGTCAGGTCACCTGGAGAAATTCGGCGAGAATATGTATTTGACTCAAACGCCTGATGAACGAGTTTTCGCGATTAAACCGATGAACTGTCCTGGGCACGTCCAGGTGTTTAAGCAGGGTATTAAGAGTTATCGTGATCTGCCGTTATGTATTGCCGAGTTTGGTAAGGTCCATCGTTATGAACCCTCTGGTGCATTGCATGGAATTATGCGTGTTCGAGCATTCACTCAAGATGATGCGCATATCTTCTGTACAGAAGAACAGATTACGCAGGAGTGCGTCAAGGTCACTCAATTGGTGCTCGATATCTATAAAGATTTTGGGTTTGAGGATGTGGTCGTTAAATTTTCTGACCGGCCTGAAAAACGGGTAGGCTCGGATGAGATTTGGGATCATTCTGAGGCTGCTCTTAAGGTTGCGGTAGAAGCGAGTGGACTCGATTATGAACTCAATCCCGGAGAAGGCGCCTTTTACGGCCCAAAGTTGGAGTTTGTGCTTCGAGATGCCATCGGTAGGGATTGGCAATGCGGGACCGTCCAGGTTGATCTGAATTTACCTGGTCGCCTTGGAGCAAGCTATGTTGATTCAGATGGGGATAAAAAAGAGCCGGTTATGATTCATCGAGCGTTGTTTGGTTCGGTGGAGCGGTTTTGTGGGATCTTGATCGAGCATTTCGCAGGGAGACTGCCTCTTTGGTTGTCACCTATCCAAATAGTGGTGGCTTCGATTACAGATGAGGCTAACGATTATGCCCACAAGGTCAAAGAGCAATTGAGTGAGGCGGGTTTGCGAGCCGAGCTTGATTTAAGAAACGAGAAAATTTCTTATAAGGTCAGGGAGCACAGCGTAACAAAGATTCCGGTAATTTTTGTTGTGGGTAAACGCGAGGCCGAAGAGTCCACAGTAGCGATTAGGCGCCTTGGTGGGAAAGCGCAAGAAGTTGTTGGTTTGGATGAGGCTATTAAAACCTTGGGGTTTGAGGCGCGCTCCCCTATGGAAAGTGTTGGATGATCAAAGGTGCTTTAGAATTTATAACCCAGGCCGGCAATTATTGATCGCCCAGGACCGCGATAACTAAAAACTTCAGAATATTCACTGTCCATTAAATTACGGATTTTCAAGCGAGCGGTCAGTTTATTAGAAAAGGTATGGCTGATACTAATGTTGATCTGTCGATAAGCGGGGAGCAGCACAAACGTCTCTGGAGTACTTGCGATAAATTCTAGGTCTTGTTGTTCTCCATTTAGAATAGCACCGACATTAATATTGGTTTTTTTGTTGTTGGATCGATAATTTAAGTTGATGCTTCCCTTGTGTCTGGGTCTCCTTATTTCTTTGAGGTTGTCTCCATTTTCTGCTTTCAAATGCGTATAGGTGGCTGCTAGGTTCCAGCTTTCTTGTAAGTAACCCTTCGCTGATAGTTCTAGGCCTGCGCGGGTACTTGGTTGATTGTCATTTGTTGATTTGCTTGTGAATGACTGAGGGTCGAATACTGTCATGATTTCATCCTTTAACTTAGCGCCAAACAAGGTAACGTCGATCATGCTCTTGCTGTTAAATAGTGAGTGCTCAATACCAAGATCAAGGCTAACCGACTTTTCGGGTTTGAGGCCTGGGTTTCCTTGGAAATTTGACGGTGCGTACCCGAATATTTCGATAAAGCTTGGGTTGGTTGAGCCGGTTCCCATGGTCGTGTGTAAGCGAGCATTTCCGTTATTAAACAAATGGGAAAGAGACGTACTGAACGATCTGGCATCTTCGAAACGTGAGTTGTAATCTCTACGCATACTGATGTTGAGATGGGTGATCTGCGATAGAGATAGGTTATACAGACCCGCTAGACTAGATTGATGAAGATTTTCTTGATAATTGGCGGTTGGATAATTTTGAGAGTAATTCAAAAACTTGAGCTTTTCATGAATCAACAATAGGCCCAGCCGGTGTCGAGCGTCTTTGTTGGCAACTTCAATGGTTGAATACCAGTCTATTTTGTTGCGGGCTCCTTGATTACCGAGAGCGTAATTGGCCTCTTGAAAAAAACGTGATTGGGTGCGCGTGCTTTGTATTTTTACTAGACTGTTGATCGGCTTATTGGCACTTTGATAATTTAGAAAAAGCCCTCGGTGCTCTTGCGAAGTGTCGTTGTGTTCGTTGCCGTCGATGACTAAGCCCTGGGTGAGGGTGGCCGGATAGGCAAAATCTTGCGGGTCTGTTTGCGAGTGGTTATCTGTTCGTCGGAGAAAAAATGTTGTATTTAAGGTTGGGGTTAAGTCGACACCATATTTGAGTAACATGTTCGCTGTCGAGTAGCCGTCTTTTTCAGAGCCCAAGAGCGAGGCGTTGCTTCCATCCGTTGAGTATTTTGAGATGCTGGCCGTTCCATAAGAGTCTTCTCCTCTGGCGCTTAATCTGATGGTTTGGTGGTTAGTGTCCTGGTTCCCCGTTTCAAAACCTATATAACCGCTGACGCCAAGGTTTTTTGGAGTAGGTGTCCTTATATTGATTACTCCTCCGATGGTGTCGCTTCCGTAGAGGACAGTTTGTGTTCCTCTGACGACTTCAATTTGTGTGGAGTCGCTCAGCATTAGGTCTGCAAAGTTAAACTCTGAGCCAATCGCAGGGTCATTGACATTCATTCCGTCGATTAAGACAAGCGTATGGTTTCCTTCGGCGCCTCGGATTCGGATTTGAGTTGCGCTTCCAGTCGGTCCTGATTGACTGACTGATAATCCAGGCACTTGTCGTAGTAATTGAGCGGCAAAGATTGCGTTAGTGTTCGCAATGTCCGACTCAGTCACGACCGACACTGAGCTTCCGGTATCTTTTACCTTGGTTTCTGAGCGCTCCGCCGTGACGATAATCTCTTCGCGGATTAGATCGTTCCCTGCCAGATCTACCGTATCGCTGGATGCTATAGATGAGCTGGTATAACCGAAAATCAGCAGACCGATTATTCGGAGGTTGTTTGGTTGCATGGCATCATATCTTTGGATCAACGGCCCTCGGTTGATCGGTTGCGACTGGCCAGCGAGACGGTCTTCGGGCTGAGGAGGCGGCCTTTATCGAGGCCTTATCTGGATTAGCCTTCCCGTTCTAGGCACAGTGGCTTGTGTTAATTAATCCGAATTACTCCATCACCGTTGCGAGGCCAGCATCAGATTTGAACTGATTTCCCGGACACTCATTGGCGTGTTGGTGGGAGTCTACACGCGCGTGTTACTTGGTGTCCACGATCAACAACAAGTGACCCGCTCCGACTCTCTGTAATTTTGGAACTAAACGAATGTCGCCCAATTCTCTAGTGGTTCTCGATCCGTTACTAATCGATTAACCGGGGCTTCTGAGTTAGCGTGTCCGATGGCGACCCCACAAAATAACATGAGATCCTCAGGTGCTTGAACAAAGGTCGACACAGTTTCGGCTTTTGAAGCCCAGGCTTCTTGCGGGCAAGTGTCGAGCCCCTCTTCTTGAGCTAATAACATAAAACTCTGTAGGAACATCCCCAGGTCTGACCATTGTGGAGGACCCATAATTCGATCCACAAAGCAAAATATTGCGCTTGGAGCGCCAAAAAAATCATAGTTACGCGCTAAATGAGCGAATCGAGCAGGCTTATCATCTCTCGGTATTTCTAAGAGCGCGTACATATCTTCGCCACACTTGAATCGAGAAGAGCGATAGGGTTCCTTTAGGTTAGCCGGATAGATGTCGTATGCCGGTTTCTCAGGTTCGGTACGATCGGCACAATAGTTGCGGAAATTGACCATGGTTTGGTCATTGATCACATAAACCCGCCAGGGTTGAACGTTACCGCCTGAAGGAGATCTCGCGGCTTTTTCAAGCAAATCTTTGATCGTTTCATTGGGAACGGGTGTGTCCAAAAAGTTTCGAATAGTTTTTCTGGCTACCATGGCATCTCGAACGTTCATTTCTTTCTCCGCTAATACTTTCGACTAGCCTAGTCTATCTCACTTCTTGGTGCGGATCAGAGGTTCTAAATGGATTTTCCTTGACGAAATCGCTCCGTGAAGTGCGTAATTCTTTATAATAGTCCTAGCTAGCGTTTAGTGATGCCTTACAGGGCCACGCTTAACTTGTGTTGGGTTTGTTGATGAAGGATCTTCGATAGTCCATTGCGTAGGAATTTATTCTAGAGCTAATGAAAATAGAACAGCCAGAAAATAATGCGTCCATGAAAGAGTTGTGGCGAGTAACGCAGGGTCAGCGCATAAGATATTTTCTTGCGATTCTTGCGATGGCCGTGACCAATGTTTGCATGTTTTCTGCGCCGATTGTGGGTGGACACGCGATAGACGTCATCACTCTTCAAGATTTTGGGTATGCCGATCAGCTTCTTCTGGAGATCGGAGAATTTGGTTTTGGGGAAATGACTTTCATTGGGTATCTTTGGTTGGCGGCCGCGGTAAGCCTATTGATTACGGCCGTGGGCGGCTTATTCTTGTACGCGCGCGGCCGGTTGGCGGCTCTAGCATCGGAATCCATTGCCAGGCAGCTTCGCGAGAGGCTGTATGAAAAATTGCATGACGTTCGATCCAGTTTCTACGACGGAGAGGACACCGGAGACTTGGTGCAACGTTGCTCGAGCGATTTGGAGACGCTGAGGGTATTTTTGGCCAGTGACATCATCGAGATTGGTCGTGCGATTATGTTGGTTGTCTGTGTGTTACCTGTGCTCTTCATGATCCATGTACCACTCGCACTTTGGTCGATTTGTCTGATGCCATTATTGGTGATTGGTGCCTACGTGTTTTTCAGCCGAGTCAAAGACGTTTTTCAGGTTACGGATGAGTCTGAGGGGGCAATGACCGCTACTTTGCAAGAGAACCTCACCGGGATACGGGTGGTACGAGCCTTTGCGAGGCAGGAGCATGAGAAAGACAAGTTTGGCGCAAGAAACGCGACCTTTCGTGATAACAACCGTCGACTGATTAACCTGATGGGTATTTATTGGCCGGTTTCCGATCTAATTGCAATGTCGCAAATTGGCATCGTGCTATTCGCGGGAGCGCATTTTGTCATGAGTGGTTCATTGACTATTGGCGATCTATTCATATTTTTGACCTGTGAGGGCATGGTGATTTGGCCCGTCAGGCAGTTAGGCAGGGTGTTGACAGACTCGGGTAAAGCCGTCATTTCTTTGGGGCGAATTGACTATATTCAAAGAGCCCAAGTCGAGGACCCAGGATTTGTTCCTTCAAGTGGCAGGGCGGTTGGGCGTATTCGCTGCGAAGAATTATGCTTTTCTTTTGACAAGGGCGAACGGGTCTTAAAGGATTTTTCGATAGAAATTGCAGCGGGAGAGACATTAGGGATTGTCGGGCCTCCTGGTTCCGGTAAGACCAGCTTTGTGCGTTGTTTACTCAAGCTCTATCCTTACCAGTCAGGCGCATTGTTTCTTGATGATCATGAGATTTGCGGGTTGAGTCGTTTGTGGCTCCGTCGACAAATTGGTGTAGTGTTACAAGATCCTTTTTTATACTCCCGCACGATAGGCGAAAACCTCACGATTGGTCGTTCCAAGGCGAGTACGGCTGAAATCGAATTGGCCTGTCGTCAGGCGGCTATCTCAGAGTCAATCGAGGAATTTCCAGAGGGTTTTGGAGAGAGAGTCGGTGAACGCGGTGTAACGCTGTCAGGGGGGCAAAGGCAGAGGCTGGCGCTGGCGCGTGCTCTATTAAAGGATTCTCCTGTCCTCATTTTGGATGATTCGCTTTCGGCAGTCGATACGAACACTGAAAAATTGATCCTCAACGCTCTAGAAACGCGAAAGGGGAAACAAACCACTTTGATCATTGCGCATCGATTGAGTTCCCTGGCACACGTAGACCGGATCGCGGTGATGGATCATGGGCGCTTGGTCCAGTTAGGCACTCACCATGAGCTCTCCAGGGTCCCCGGCATGTATCGTCGACTTTGTCAGATTCAGGGGGCACTAGACGATCAGATTCAGGGTGATATCGCGTTGTCTAATCAGGAAGGAAGTCCCTAGTCATGAGCGAAGTATATGATGACGAAAATTTTGATGATGGATTTGACGAGCAGAAACTGTCAAAACGGCTAAATATTGAGCTTTGGAAAAAGTTATTTGTCTATGCCGGTCGTTATCCGCGAGACCTTAAGTGGCTGGCCGCCACGGCCTTCACCACGGCATTGTGTGAGGTCACCTATCCTTTGTTGACCAAGGGGGTGATTGACGGTGTGGATGCCTTTATGAAGACAGATGAGCTCCCGAATTTATTGGGTTGGGGGCTGGGGTATCTGGTCTGTACGCTTGTGTTGGCCGTTTCAGTGGGTATCTTTATTTGGCGAGCAGGCTCTATCAGGACATCGGTTGCTCATGATATTCGTCGAGACGGATTTGAAAACATGCAGCGCTTATCTTTTTCTTATTTTGATTACCGACCCGTAGGGTGGTTAATGGCCAGGATGACCTCGGATTGCGAGCGATTGTCTAACATTCTCGCGTGGGGTTTTTTGGACTTGGTATGGGGTCTGACGATGATGATGGGCATTGCGATTGCGATGTTCGTCATGGATTGGAAACTTGCACTGTTGGTGTTTTCGATTTTGCCTTTTCTTGCCTGGGTATCCTCTAAATTTCAACGAAGCATTTTGAAGAGTGCGCGAGAAGTCAGGGCGACGAATTCACGCATTACAGGAAGTTTCAATGAAGGGATAATCGGCGTGCTGACCAGTAAAGCCTTTGTCAGAGAAGAAGACAATCAGCGTGAATTTGGAGAGCTCACCGGTTCTATGTATCGTTTTTCCGTCAGCAATCTCACATTGGCAGCGATTTATTTACCGATCGTGGTGACCTTGGCTAGCCTGGCAACGGGTTTAGCATTAGCGGTCGGGGGAATGGATACCTTTGCGGGGATCATTCCAGTGAGTACCTTGATTGCGTTTATGGCCTATACGAGGCATTTTTTTGATCCCATCGAGACCCTGGGCCACTGGTTTGCCGAGATGCAAATGGCGCAAGCTTCAGCTGAACGTATCTTGAGTTTGATCGATGCAGAGCCAGAAATTAAAGATTCAGAATCAGTGGCTATGGCAATTCAGTCACAGGCTCGACGGTCCGGAAAAAGAACTGTCTGGGCTGATGACGGAGGCGAGGCGACGATTAAGACCTTAGAGCTTAAGAGTGTCAGTTTCGCTTATGACCCCAAGAAGCCAGTTTTGCAATCGGTGGACCTAAGGGCTGAGAAAGGAGAAGTCATTGCAGTGGTAGGGCCAACCGGGGGGGGTAAGAGCACCTTGGTTAATATTCTCTGCCGATTCTATGAGCCCTCGTCGGGGCAGGTGCTGGTGGACGGGGTTGACTATAAAAATCGTAGCTTATTCTGGCTGCAGTCGAATATCGGTATTGTGTTACAAAATGCACATGTTTTCGGGGGTTCGATTCTCGAGAATATTCGATACGGAAAGCTAGACGCGACAGACGGAGAGGTGTTTGATGCGGCTCGATTAGCGGGTGCTGATGAATTTATCCGGGCGATGCCCGAAGGGTACTCGTCGGATGCCGGGGAGTCCGGAGGTTTTTTATCCGCCGGACAAAAGCAACTAATCTCTTTTGCGCGGGCGATTTTGTCTGACCCTCAGATACTGGTGATGGATGAGGCTACGTCTTCCGTTGATACGGAAACAGAGCAAACCATACAGAAGGGCATGCAGCGAGTGCTGGACGGCAGGATCGCTTTCATTATCGCTCACCGTTTGTCGACAATACGTAATGCTTCTCGCATCGTGGTGATTGATCATGGCATCATCACGGAAGAGGGTACGCATGAAAAGTTAATGGCTGACCGCGGACATTACTATAATCTCTACCGGCAGCAGAGTATGCAGGAATCCAGTCGGCTCCTTGATTAACCCTCGAAGTTGATATCTATCCAAAGGGATAACGATAGATTGAGTCGTTCTTAGAATTTCCATAATGAGCACGTTATAGTGCGCGACTCTTCTGGGGTTGGGTGCGTAGGGCACCCAATGTTTCTGAATAAAATTGTTCGGACCCAGGATTAAACTAACGTTTAGGGAATTTTATGAAAGACGAGACGATCGCCATTCATGCTGGCTATGAGACAGACCCGACGACAAAATCAGTCGCGGTACCGATCCACCAGACAGTGGCTTATGAATTTGATGACGCTCAGCATGGCGCTGATTTATTTAACCTTGCTGTACCTGGTAATATTTATAGTCGGATCATGAATCCCACGTGCGATGTCCTGGAGCAACGCGTCGCGTCGCTTGAGGGGGGTGTCGGCGGGCTGGCGGTTTCAGCGGGTAGCGCAGCCATTAATTATTCGATTTTGAATATAGCCAGTGTGGGGGACAACGTCGTGACGGTGCCACAGCTTTATGGTGGTACCTATACACTGTTTGCACATATGCTGCCCCAGCAGGGAATCGAAGTTAGGTTTGCAGAGGACGATTCGGCGGAGAGTCTAGAGAAGCTCATTGATACCAAGACCAAAGTGGTCTTTATGGAGACGATTGGTAATCCGGCCGGCAACATCGTGGACATTGAGGCTGTTGCGCAGATGGCGAGGTCCAAAGGCGTGGCCACGGTGGTAGATAATACGGTAGCGACGCCTTCACTACTCAAGCCCATCGATTATGGGATTGATGTTGTGGTGCATTCCCTGACCAAATACATGGGAGGTCATGGAACGAGTCTGGGTGGGGTGATCGTGGATTCTGGGAATTTTCCTTGGGCCGATAATCAGGATCGCTACCCCGGGCTTACTCAACCGGAGCCGAGCTATCACGGGGTGGTTTACACCGATGCCCTGGGTCCTGCAGCTTATATCGGTCGGGCTAGGACGGTACCCCTGAGAAATACGGGTTCAGCTTTGCCAGCATTTAATGCGTTCCAGCTTCTTCAAGGAATAGAGACATTACCCCTTCGTATGGAGCGGCACTGCGATAACGCCATCACGGTGGCTAAACATCTTCAAAGTCATGGTCGAGTGGAATGGGTTAGTTATGCTGGTTTGGAAAATCATCCGCATCATGACTTGGCGATCAAATACATGGAAGGGCGGGCCTCGGGTATCCTGACTTTTGGTGTAAAAGGCGGCTATGAAGCCGGTGTTGCTTTTTACGATAAGTTAAAACTCTTTAAACGATTAGTGAATATCGGAGATGCGAAGTCACTAGCCTGTCATCCAGCCTCTACAACCCATCGACAGCTAACAGAGGCCGAGCAGGAATCCGTTGGTGTGTCTGCAGAGACGATTCGTTTGTCGGTGGGGATAGAACATATCGACGATATTCTTGAAGATCTGGATCAGGCCTTGAGTTGATTTAGCCAATCTGGCTTTTGGGGTAGTTGGACAAGAAGTGCGAATACTTGTTCTTTGCCCTGGGGGGTCGAGGTTTGTGTTTGGCGGATGCCGAGTGTCGCTGCACTTAGGTGAGTGTGATTTGACGTGCCTTGCGATGTTGACAGGATGTTTTTGTTGAATTGTTAATGATAGATTAGTTTTTGTATAGAACTAGTTGGGGTCTGTTCGATGAAAAAGTTCTTTTTGATGGTGCTTGTCTTGATCGTGACAACATTATTGGCTGGGTTTTGGTATGTTTCGCGTTTTGGTGGTGATCAGGATCTGCCAGGTGCGGATACGAGCACTACCAGAGAGACTTCCTATGGTCCCGTGGTTGGTTATCAGGTTGACGATGTCAATGTGTGGCAAGGAATCCCTTTTGCGAGTCCTCCTGCTGGAGAGCTCAGATGGAAGGCGCCGCGTCCACCGAAAGCTTGGACGGAGCCACTTTCGACGCTTCAATATGGATCGGAGTGCCCTCAAAACCTGATGGGATTTTCAGGACAAGAGGATTGTCTTTACCTAAATGTGTGGAGCCCAAGTGGTCAGCAAGGAGACCGCCCGGTCATGTTCTTTATTCATGGTGGCGGAAATCATCTCGGCAGTGCCGACGCGGGAGGTTTATATGATGGCCAGCGTTTTGCGTCTGAGCATGGCGTGGTGGTTGTATCGATTCATTACCGGTTAGGTCCGCTAGGCTGGTTTTCTCATCCGAGCCTGTCGGTAGGCGGTGAAGATGATTGGTCCAAAAAAGATAGTTCGGGTAATTATGGGACATTGGACATCTTGGCGGCCCTTGAGTGGGTTCAGACTAACATTGAAAATTTTGGTGGAGACTCCGGGAACGTGACCATTTTTGGAGAATCGGCAGGCGGTTTTGATGTTTTGTCGATGATGGTTTCTCCCTTAGCAAAGGGGCTATACCATAAAGCCATCGTGCAAAGTGGAGGGATTCGTCTTATTCCTATGGATGTTGCTCAAAACTATCAGGATGATGATGGGAAAGGTCATCGGCTGAGTGCCCGTGAGTTGACCAATAATATGCTCGTCAAAACAGGCCAGGCAATTGATCGAGACGATGCAAAAGCTGTTCAGGAGATGATGAGCGATGAGCAGATACAAGAATTTTTGAGGACTCAATCCGCGCAGTCTGTTTTCTTAGCGCAAGGATTGGACAGCGAGGCGCCGGATATTGCTGATGAAGAGAGCATCGCGCCTGATCCTTTTCTTTTGTGGGGAGCCACAGATCTGATGAGTCCGACCCTACTCGGTGATGGTTATGTTCTGCCCAAAAACGCACAGATAAGAGAACTGTTGTCTGATCCTGAGCGATATAATGTCACTCCTGTGGTCCTGGGAAGCAACCGAGATGAGGCTAAATTATTTATGATGATGGATCCTCACTTTACGCATCGCCTGTTTGGTGTGCCAGTCCTGACTAAAAATAAGGATGATTACGCGGTCGCAACGGATTATGGCTCTTTATTATGGAAGGCCGATGCGGTTGACGAGTTGGCGATGGTCTTGACGCAATCACAGGACGCCGGCGTGTATGCCTATCGTTTTGACTGGGATGAACTAAGAAGTTTTATAACGTTGGATCTGCCGAACCTGCTAGGAGCGGCACATGCATTGGAGCTCCCTTTTGTATTCGGTAATCTAGGTTTGCTGGATACTGCTCTGGTGCTATCAGATTATGAGTCTGCTCGTGAGTTATCAGATCGCATGATGTCCTATTGGGCCGAGTTTGCCTATTCCGGCAGTCCAGGAACAGGACGACAAGGGGATTTGCTTGATTGGATTGCTTGGACGAATGAGTTAGAAGCACCAAAACTCATGTTGCTCGATAGCAGGATGAGCGCTGGCACTCGCATGGTGCCAACCATGACAACTTATGAAACCATTGGAGAGAAGTTAGCGAAAGATAACCGATTTGATGAGGAGGCTCGCTGTCGCTTGGCACGCCGAATGTTCGACACCGACCTATCCGATCATGTGTGCTTGTTAAGCAAATAGAAAAAGTAACGGAATAAAATGAAATAAAAGGAAAAAACTGATGCCAAGTATTAAAGCTGAAGATGGGCCTGTAGCGGTCACTGGTGCTTCCGGCTATGTGGGCGCGCACGTGGTGGCGGTATTGATGAGGCGAGGATATCGTGTGAGGGCTTGCGTGACCGACACTAATAATTCGGAGAAAACGGATCATTTGTTGTCCCTGAACGATCGGGGTCTAGCAGGCTCGGTTGAACTCTTTTCAGCGAATTTGCTTGAGCCCGGCAGCTACGATTCAATTTTTGCTGAGGCGACTGCAGTGCTGCATGTTGGGACTCCGATGGGATATGGCAATGCGAATAACCCACAAGAAGTTTATGATGGCGCTATTGAAGGCACCAATAATGTGCTCGATTCGATTAAGAAAGCGGGCACGGTTCGGCGCTTGATATATACCAGTTCCTTTGCTGCCATTGGCCATCCCGCTGAACCAGGCTATCAGTTTACTGAAAAAGACTGGGCTTCTGATAATCGCGAGAATGATCCTACTTGGAGCACCGAAAATCTCAATGATAAGGGAGAGGTCGGTTACGCCATGGCAAAGGTGGAGCTTGAGCATCTGGTGAATCGAGTCGCAGAGGAAGATGGGCGCTTCGATGCAATTTCTGTTTGTCCGATAGTCGTGCTTGGACCGCTCTTGTCCCGAGCGCACGAGCTGGTCGGTTCCTGGCAATGGTACTTGGGACGTCTGTTGGGGGGTAAGGTCTGCAAGCGCGGATACCAACATTTATGGAATATTGTAGATGTTCGGGATGTCGCTGAGTCACAAGCGCTTATGCTGGAGAGCGACGTCTGCAAGAATGGCGATCGTTACCAACTTAGTGCGACGGATAGCGGGGGCGAACTGGGTGTATTGGAAATCAAGGCGCACCTGGAGTCTTTGTATCCACAATATGAAATTGGCAGCCCGCCCGAAGAGATTCACGCCATTATCGAAAAGCATGGTCAGGTGTTTCAGTCGCCTTTGGCGCATTGCGACAAGGCGCGCACCGAACTCGGGCTGCAGACCCACCCAATCAAAGAGACGCTGTATGATACGGCTGAATCTCTCATCCGACTGGATTTAGTGGAGCCCAAGACGCCATAGTAGTTTGGGTTGAATTGTATTCCCAAACCAATAGGTGTCTGTTTAAGCGGCGTTTTCCATCAAACTCGAAGGCGTGAGCCTGAGAGACTCGATCATTTGATTGTAGTGCTTTCTTTCTAAATTACCCACGCGGCCGTCTGACTTCATGATGTCCATCATCCCAAACGCCAGTTGCAAGCGATCTTCTTCAGACAGTACCTTTGAGGCTTTAGCGACAAATCGGTGGAGAGGCTCTTTCTCAAATCCTCGAGACATGGCCGCTACTCTTACCTGAGATTCACTGTATTCCTGACCTAGGTATTTTTTGAGGAGTTCTTGAACTTTTTCGAGCTCGACATACCTGATGTTAGTATCCGCAGATGTTGTGCGCGAAAGTGTTAGTAAAAAGACCTCGCGTTTGATTTGTTCTTTAGATTTTTTGTTAAATAGCTGGTTGATAAATTTCGAGACGGGGTTGAAGAATGTTTTCATTGTCCTCTTGTGTTGTTAATTAGGAACACATCCTAGCTGATCAATGTGACACTGGTGTGACATTGAATAAGAATGTGTTGGATGATTTGTTAGTTAAACATTCGATCAGTAAATCGGTACCATTCGACGGCGATTGGTAGGAACCAGGGTCTTCCTGAATAGTAAAATCGGCTGGGATACGTTAGGTCATCGAACGCGGTATCAGAATCTTCAGTCTCGCTTATCTTGCGTCCCATCTTCATGCCGAGGTAGCTCGCCATAGATACTCCAGAGCCGCAGTAGCTCATCGAGAAGTACATGTGGTCCTGCTTGCCGGTGTGAGCAAGTTCGTCAAAGCTATAGGCGACTGTGCCAGTCCAAGAGTGACTGATTTGGGTCGAGGACAGTTGAGGAAAGAGCCTGACCAGATCATAGAGTAACTTTGGACCGCTGATGGAAGGGTCGGTTTCCTGTGCCGATACCCGGCCGCCGAATAAGATTCGTGTCCTGTCAGGACTTGGGCGGTAATAATACACGACCTTTCTCGAATCGGTGATCATGCGGTTGGTCGGAAACAGTTGATCCATGAGGCTGGAATCTAATGCCTGGGTCGCAATGATGTAACTACCTATCGGAATGATCCGCCGTCTGAACCAGGGAGTAACCCTTGAGGTATAGCCATTGGTAGCGATAGCCAGCTTGTCCGCGCGAACCTCTCCTTTACTCGTGGTAACGATAAACTGGTGATTCGATCGGGTGATCTTGAGTGCGCGACAGTGGTCAACGAGCTTGCACCCGCTTTTGGTTGCGAGGCGTACTAATTCTCGATGATATTTTGCGGGATGGAGAGAGGCGTTATCCGGATAGACCAGTCCGCCATGGTAATAATCGGTACCGAGTTCAGAATGAACATTATTTTTTGAGATTGGATACGCTCGGATACTTTCTTGTTCTAATCCCTCAACAGACTGACGCATCTGGCTGAAGTGCTTGGGCGTATGAGCGCCATGAAATCGTCCGCATCGGTGGAAGTCACAATTAAGATTTTCCTCCCCGATAAAGTTGTCTATCCAATTTAACGCGTTAAGCCCTTCGCTGCGTATCGCGGATGCTTTTTCAAATCCATATTTTTTGGACAGTGATCTTAAAGAAGGCTTGATGCTCGTGCTGATCTGTCCTCCGTTCTTTGTGCTGCAGCCCCCGCCGAGGTCTCCTTCATCAATGACCAGTGTCTCGATTTCGTTTTTAGCCGTCTGGACTGCCGCGTTAAGGCCGGTATAGCCGGATCCGATGACTAACAACTCTGTACTTGTTGGGAGCGCTTGTTCTTGAACAACTTTGAGATCTGGGTGGTCTAACCAATAAGGTGCTTCTTGGTAATCCGGCGAAAAAATGGAATTGTTGGATATAGGCTGTACCAAGGACCGACCTTTGTTCACTTTGTGAGGGTTACGAGTGTAAACGAGTTTGCGTTGGTGACAAATTGTCTGCTTCATCAAAAGCTGCAGGTATTTGCCGTTTTCTATCTGATTGAGGAAAAAAAATGCCGTTTTTTCTCAAGAAACCTAAAAGCTTACCGACTGTAAGGACAGGGCGGTAAAAGATTGCCGCTTTATGTTTTTTTATTTGCTGAATCCCTTAATTTCTACTGGAGGGGTCCTAGAGTGACTAAGGATCAGCTCAATCCATAAGGCTAGGAGGCCATGGAGTGAGTTTGATCGTCAATACAAATTTTGGGTCGCTGAATGCACAGCGATCCCTGAACTCCTCCAATGACTTGGCGAAGACGGCAATGCAGCGTCTGTCTTCCGGAAAAAAAATCAACAGCGCAGCTGATGATGCGGCGGGCTTTGCGATTGTTGAGCGCCAGACTTCTCAGATTCGTGGTCTGAATATGGCGATCAAGAATGCCAATGATGGGTTGTCGCTGATATCCACTGTAGACAGTGCTTCAGATGATGTGGGCGGCATTTTGCAGCGATTACGAGAGCTCAACATCCAGGCGCAAAACGGTACCAACGGGAATACCGATCTCACCTATTTGCGCCAGGAGAGCGAGGCGCTAGTTGAGGAAATCGACCGTATTGCAGATCAAACAACGTTCAACAATCAAAAATTAATGGACGGATCTTTATCAGAAGTAGGCTATGTGGTGATGAATTATCCATACAGCTACGTAGGTTCGGGTAGTGCCGATGATTCGAGTGTTGCCTCCAGTTCGGTTTACCTCACTCAAAATGGTAGCGTGACCACAACAATTGCGTACGATGGTGGTAATCTGGAAACCGCAAAAACCATTTCCGCAAAGATTAATGCGACGACAGAGACCAGTGGGCTAAAGGCTACGGCAAGAACTGAAGCTATGTTGCAATCCTATGGTGGACCCGTTTCGATTACCTTGAATGATGTATCAATTAGCTGGATAAGCGATGGAGTTACACCTCATGCTGATATTCAGGCAATCAATGCAATGTCAGACGTAACGGGCGTGGTTGCTGAGACGGCAAACGACGGCGCGTACATTTATTTGATTGATGAAGATGGAGACGACATCGTCGTTCAAAATGAAGGTCTTAACAGTAACGTATTCGTTATGGGTCTTCAGGCTTACACTCAGCGCGCTACTCTAGTATATGGACCATTTTCTTGGGGTCAGTTACTTGATCCTAACGGAACCGATACGATTCGCTTAACCGGTACGACAGCCACTAGTTCTGATGGTTATGCAGAAATAACTACTTCTACAGGAACTTATGGATTTGAAGAACAACGAATACCTGGAGGTGGTGCGACTTTACAGGTGGGCACCGAGAAAGGTCAGTCGGTATCGGTACACGTCGCGTCTTTTGATACGGACAAATTGGGTGGACAACAGGTAGTCAGAACTACTATCAGTATTTATGGTGCGGAAGGGACTTCACTTTCAGGCCCCGATACCCATGAGGCTGCTTCTTTTCGTGTGATTCGAGCCGCTACGGGTGAGACCTATGATCTTGATTTGGGCTCGGGTCCCTGGTACTTGGGGAGTGATTTCAATTGGAATAAGGAATTGGTTAGCGCCGGTTTGTCGGATAAGTTGCAAGTTAGCATATTCGAAGAGGACGAGTCAGGATCTTCTAACTACCGAAATGCTCTGAGATTCACTTCTATGCAAGATTTTGGGGATTTTGATGTGGTTTGGTCCGATGCTCATGGATATGCTATACCGAGTGGGTTTGTTGATGGTCAATCGATTATCGATACCACGCATGAAGATCATACCGAAAGTCCTCATGTGGGCACTTTGTCAAATATGTTTGATCACTCCTTGGATGTTCAGTTACAGGTGATTGATACCGCATTAGATCAAGTGGCTTTGCAACGGGCCACTGTGGGTGCCGCATCTAATCGGCTTGCCTACACTATATCAAACTTAGCGACGGTCTCCGAGAATACCCAGGCGGCTCGATCGCGAATTCAAGATGCCGATTACGCGATTGAAAGCGCTAGATTGACTAAGGCTCAGCTCTTACAGCATTCGGCTTCAGCAATGATTGCTCAAGCAAATGCGGCAGGTTCGCTGGTCATGCAATTGATCCGATAAGGCATTCTTCTGATTTAGTATTGGAATTCCATAGGCTGGGCGATTTATCATGATCTGGGTTGGTGAAATGGGAGAGAAAGCCAGTGACTTATTCAGGTGAGCGCCTGATCTTTGACTCAGACAGTCATCTCATGGAATTGCCGGATTTTCTGTCCGCGCATGCCAGCCAAAAAATCAAAAATCGATTACCAGATTTCAGGGAGTTGTTAACCGGGCAATTCGATCCCGAATCTCATGCCGGCAAGTCGGGGCACAGTCCTGAAAATGTTAAGAAAATGATGGCTCTGGGAAATAATCTCACTAAAGGCCCTAAATGGCATGAAGCCCTAGGTTCTTTTAATGGAACCGAACGTGGGCTGGCCATTGACTTGCTTGGATTTCGAAGACAGGTGATTTTTTCTTCCTTTTGCGCACGCCTGATTTTTGATGCTGAGGACGATGAGCTTGCATACGGTGCAGCCGCCGCCCATAACCGAGCGATGCAGGAATTTACGAGGCAAGACGAACGGATGATCGGTGTGGCGATGGTGCCTTTGCAGGATCCCGAGAAAGCGCTTACCGAAATCAATCATGCTATTGAATTAGGTCTGGGCGCGATCTGGATCGCGGCCGAGGCTCCAGGAGGAAGATCACCGGGTCACCCTTTGCACGAGCGCTTGTGGTCAACAATGGCAGAGGCAGGATTACCTTTTATTTTGCATGTAGGCAGCGCGACCTTGCAGATAGGCGATGAATGGATGAACGACGGGATGCCCGCACACCTTTCGGCACGCGGAGGCGCAGAGGTGATCGGCAGTAAAGACCTCACTGCGATTCATTTTGCGAGTAACCGGTTCATTTCCACGATGGTGTTAGATGGCGTGCTCGAGGTGCATCCTGATTTACGAGGCGGGGTGATCGAGATTGGAGCAGGGTGGGTCCCGGATATGATCCGGAGGCTCGATCATGCTGTGGAAATCTGGTCTCGCTCAGAGCCTCAACTGGCGAACATGAAAAGAACCCCTCGAGAGCAAATAGTTCAGCAGATGAGGTTTACGCCTTATCCGTTTGAAGATGTTGCTCAAATGATCTCTGAGTCCAGTCCAGATCTATACATGTTTTCTTCCGACTACCCGCATGCCGAAGGCGGCCGCGATCCCATCGGACGATTTTCTCGGTCCATCGAGTCGCTTGGTTCAGAGGTGGAAGAAAAGTTCTTTTCCAAAAATTTCTTGGATCTCTATCCGAATGCCAGTTAATGAATGATTAGTCTGTGTGAGGCTATGGACTAATCAATTTGGTTCCTGTTTAGTGGTTATGTAACTAACAGATAGTTTAATTTGTGAACTCATTTGCAGAATAGGGTGAAGGTATAACATGATTTTAAAAAATACGTTTCGAGAAAAGCTGGACCAGGGCATGCCGACTATCGGCACACATTTTATGTTCACCGATCCGGATATTCCTGAAATGATCGGCGACACCGGTTTTTTTGATTATGGCGAATTTACAGCGGAATACTCGACCTTTGATATGAGTCTGCTTTATCACATGGCTCGCTCTGCGCAATGCGGTAACCTGCCGTTGATGATCAAGCCGGACCAGGAGGGACAGGGCTTCTGGACCCAGGCGGCGCTAGGCGCGGGGTTCAAGGCGGTGTTGTTTACCGATATTCGTACTCCTGAAGATGTCGATGAGTGTCACCGAATTATTCGAGAGGATTACCCCGGAGTAGGTGGTTCGATGGGTGTAAAGCTTCGACGTCCGGCGTTGGGTAGCTACGATGTGGAAGAATATGCAAAGGATCTTCAGAAAACAGTTTTTCTGATCATGATTGAAAAGAATGTCGCCTATGAAAACCTCGATGCGGTTTTAGAAAGAGCCAAGGAAAAGGGCGTCGACATGACTCAGTGGGGTCCGGCCGACTTTGGTTTTTCCAAGGGCCAGCCTAAGTTGAATACCACGCCTGATATCCAACCCATCGAAGAGCATGTGATCCAAAAAAGCCTGGAGTATGGAATCCCACCCCGAATAGAGATTGGCGCGGTTAGCCAAGCTCAGCGATACGCGGACCTCGGCGTGAGACACTTTTGCGCGGGCTGGGACCGTTTTATGTATGCTGCGGCTGTCGCGCGTTTGGGTGAAGAGATGAGCAAGTTTGTCGAAACTGTCTGATTAGGCCTTCGCCATCACCTGTTCCTGGTCCTTGGGGACATAAAAATGAGAGCCAGGACGAAAATCGTAGCCTAAGTCTCCGAGCAGCCGCCGTTGGCGCGGAGAGCACTTTTGTGCGATGTCGGGCGTGACATTGTGGTCATAGCTTCGAACCCACAACTGACAATAGTTGTAGAGCAAAATTTTTCGAGAATTACTGGACAGATTTTTTGCCGGTCCGTGCCACAGAGAGTGAGGAAATAAATACACGTCACCGGCTTTGCCCATCAATTGTGCTGCGCCGGGTGAGTAGGGTGTCATCATGCGGTCACCGTCATAAGGAATTTGATTTCTTTGGCTTCCAGGAAATACTGTTAGGTTGCCAGAGTCCTTTTCGGTGACATCTGTCAGAACGAACATGGCCTTCACTGCGATGGGTGGACTGTTTTCCGTGACCTGTATTCTCCGCAGCGATTCCCCGCCATCGGTATGGGTATAGCCGGGGAACTTATCGGTGGCATTGCGCACGATCGCCTGGGTCATGGA
>CAZYHH010000006.1:0-27869 GCA_964647295.1 uncultured Pseudomonadales bacterium | reverse complement strand
TTGTCTAAGATCCCCGATTTCATAATTGAGTTCTGTCAGGCCCATCTCGTCCATAATTCTTCGCGTATAGAGCCCTTTTTGAGTGAATACTTGTATTTCCCTGACATCGACGGCTTCTCCTGCAGCGGCCATTTTAGTGGTGAGCTCGACTACTGAGTTATTCAAAAGAAGCTTGCCCAGGGTGCTTTTTGGATCGGTCATCTCTCCTGGGCCCAGATCTTCTTCTTCCTCTTCTTCCAGCAAGCTTAAGTTTTTTGATTTAGACTTTGATTTGCTTTTCTTTCCGCTTGCTTGTTGATTCTGGCGTTCTCCTCCCGCACTGCCTCCCTCGCCCTGACTTTCGGAATCTCCCTCACCTTCTTCATTGTTGTCTGATTCTGAACTGGTAGAGCTCTCTCCGGATATATCTTTAAAGGTAAAGAACTGATCAAAGCAGGTATCGAAAGTTTCTTTTTCGTCAGGAGTTTTAGGTAACACGATCGACAAGGAGTCCTTCAGGAATTCTTTGTCTTTGTAACCGACCAACTCTACGGCGCTAAGAGCATCTAAGGTTTCTGCGGTAGATATTCGAATTTCAGCATTTCTTAGAGATCTAATGAAATTGGTGAGCGTCTTTTCCATGATGACTAGGTTTTATTGATTTTTGCGGTAATACTTGAGATCTCACTATCTACATTTTCTATGTCTTCCTGGAATTTCAGAATCACGTTTAACGTGTCTTTAACCAACTGAGGCTCTAGTGTTTCTGTGTGAAGTAGTAGAAGTGTTTTGGCCCAATCGATGGTCTCGGAAATCGCTGGAACTTTTTTCAAGTCTAGATTTCTGAGTTCATGAATAAAATCGACTAACTGTTTTCTCAATTCTGGAGGTATTTCAGGCACCCTGGCGTTGATAATTCTTTGTTCTAGATTTGAATCCGGGAAAGGAATGTAAAGGTGTAAACAGCGGCGTTTCAACGCATCAGATATCTCCCGAGTATTATTAGAGGTCAAAAAGACCATTGGAGGTTCGCTGTGCGCTTTGACAGTGCCTATTTCAGGAATCGATACCTGAAAATCTGACAAAATTTCTAGAAGCAAGGATTCGAATTCGTGATCGGATTTATCCACTTCGTCGATTAGCAGCACGCAACCTTCTTCCTCTCGTAAGGCCTTCAGCAGAGGCCTTGGCTCTAAAAATTCTTCTGAAAAGAAAATATCACCAAAGTCATGCAGTTTATTAACCGACTCTCTGAATCCTTTCGCTCCCTGGAGTACCTCGTCCAAAGCATCTTTAAGAACTTGTGTATACAGCAACTGTTTACCGTACTTCCATTCGTAGATTGCCTTTGACTCGTCCAACCCTTCGTAACACTGAAGTCGTATAAGCGATAAATTGAACATATCCGAAGCGGTTTTTGCTAGCTCTGTTTTACCGACTCCAGGCGGTCCCTCGATCAATATTGGCTTCCTTAGGTGATAGGCTAGGTAGACGGCTGTTGCAATTTGATCACTGCAAATATAATTGTGAGCCTCGAACTCTGTCTTGATTGAATCGACAGATTCGGTAATTTTTTCGATAACAGCCATTTTCTCTACCACCCCCTAAATAAGCTAAGTACAACAGAGCGGGCCTATTATCCCTTTGAAAAGGTAGGTTGTATAGTTGTGAGGTTATTAAAGCGCTTTCTGCGCAATCGATCGTTCTTTATTTAGTCGACGGAGTAGACCTTCTTGGGTTGCGGATGCCACTAGCTGCCCTGACTGATCGTAAATCAACCCTCGCGTAAAAGCACGTGAGCCACTTGTGCTAGGGCTATCCTGCACATATAAGAGCCATTCATCCGCTACAAATGGTTGATGGAACCACATTGCATGATCCAAACTCACAATCTGGACATTATCTTGAAAATAGCTGACACCGTGGTGTTTGGAAGCTGTATCTAAGATAGTGAAGTCCGATAGATAAGCTAAAACACATTGATGTATGGCATGAATTTTTGGAAGTTTTTCTCGTGTTTTTATCCAAGAAAGTTGCTTGGGTAAAGTTTTTTGAGGATTTATCGGATCCCAATCTTCGACCTGTCTGACTTGAACCATCGAAGAAGTAAAATAGTCGCTCAGATGATCTGCGCCTTCCTCCAGTTTTTTTTTGATCAACTCGTTTTCGTCTATCAGCTGACTAGGTTCGGTGACTTTGGGCATAGTGAACTGATGCTCAAGTCCTTCCTCTTTTGCTTGAAAAGAAGCTGCTAACGTGAATATTGCTTGCCCATTTTGCGTCGCGAGGATGCGGCGAGTGGCAAAGCTCTTACCGTCTCTGATTCGATCTACCGTATACAGGATCGGGAGGTCGGAGTTCCCAGGTCTTAAAAAATAACCGTGTAAACTATGAGTGCGCCGACCTTCAGAAACAGTCTTGCTGGCGGCCACTAACGCTTGAGCGACAACTTGTCCACCGTATAGTCGCTGCCACTGATCTTGAGGACTTGAACCTAGGTAGTGATTGAGCTCGACCTCTTCGAGCTCCAGCACCTTTATTATCTTGTCGAGCATTTGATCCGTATTGGTAAACTGTTTTGGATGAACCGATGATGCTTAATATTTATAGGATTCCGGTTTAAAAGGCCCTTCTGTAGTAACGCCAATATAATCGGCTTGTTCTTTGGTGAGTTGAGTTACTAGGCCTCCAAACCCCTCAACCATTAGCTGGGCGACTTCTTCATCAAGTTTTTTAGGCAAGACTTCAACTGAAATTGGGGATCTTTGATTCTCCGATTGGCCAGCCCAATTTTGTTCGTATAGATGCATCTGAGCTAAGACTTGATTGGCGAACGAACCGTCCATAATCCTTGAAGGATGTCCCATTGCATTCCCCAAATTGACTAACCGGCCTTCTGATAAAAGAATCAAATAATCGTTGTCATCTTTGGAGCGATAGATTTGGTGGACCTGATCTTTAACTAGGTCCCATCTCCAATTTTCTCTCATAAATGCCGTATCGATTTCATTATCGAAGTGACCAATATTACAAACGATTGCCCCCGACTTTATGGTGCTGAGCATCGCTGAATCGCAAACGTTAGCATTTCCAGTACAGGTGACTAATAAATCAGTATTGCCAAGCAGTAGGTTGTCGATGGATTCGATTTTTCCTGTATTTATGCCTCCTTCGTATGCGGAGACCACCTCAAAACCGTCCATACATGCCTGCATTGCGCATATAGGATCGACTTCAATAATTTTTACGATCATACCTTCCTGTCGTAGACTTTGAGCGGACCCTTTGCCTACATCGCCATAGCCAATTACCAGGGCCTTTTTGCCAGACATCAGCATGTCCGTTCCCCGCTTTATGGCATCATTCAAGCTGTGCCTGCAACCGTACTTGTTGTCATTTTTAGATTTAGTGACTGAGTCGTTAACATTGATGGCCGGTACCTTTAAGGTCCCCTCATTTAACATTTCGAGCAGCCGGTGTACCCCAGTGGTAGTCTCTTCGCTAATTCCGTGAATGTTTTCAAGCATTTTGGGATACCGATTGTGTATTATCTCTGTTAGGTCGCCACCATCATCTAACAGAAGATTTGCGTCCCAAGGTGCGCCTTCGACTAAAATCGTATTTTCGATACATTCCAGATTTTCTTCTTCGGTTTCGCCTTTCCAGGCAAAAACAGGAATGCCCGCTTTGGCCATTGCCGCTGCAGCGTGATCTTGAGTGGAAAAGATATTGCAAGAGGACCAACGAACTTCTGCGCCCAGTGATGTTAAAGTTTCCATCAAAACAGCTGTTTGTATCGTCATATGAATACAGCCAATAATTTTGGCACCTGCTAGAGGCTGCGCGCTAGCGTACTTTTTCCTGAGAGCCATTAACGCCGGCATTTCTCGCTCGGCAAGCACGATTTCTTTGCGACCGAACTCAGAGAGCTCTATATCAGCGACTTTGTAATCCATTTGTTTTCCTATCTACGTTTATGTTGTCCCTGCCTTAATGATTGGAAGGCAGGCCACCTTTAGATGTAGCTATGAGACCCTCCGAAACACACCGCCTAAGGGCTTTTCGCGGCTGGCATGGTACCATTTGTAGGCAACAAACTGAAAGTTTTGAAATATAGAGGCTTGGTAACAATTGTTTTCTAAAACAACTTGAACTAGTTATGCGTATGCGGATTTTATTAGGTCTATTGGCAGTTTTGTCTTTTTATGGGTGCGGTACCGGTTACGAATTATCTACAGGAGAAGGCAAAGAAGATGGGTCAGGGTCTCAGCATCCCGGAAAGCAAATCTACAATGACTATTGTTTTTCTTGTCATACCCCGGGTTTAAGTGGCGCACCCAAAATTGGAGATAAAGAAGCTTGGGCAGTGAGGTTGGCCCAGGGCAAACAGGCGCTATTGGAATCGACCATTAATGGTATTCAGCCTGCCATGCCGCCAAGGGGCATTTGTTTCGATTGTAGTGATCAGGACCTGGAACAGGCGATCGACTATATAATTGTTCAAAGTCTGTGATTTTTGGGTGTTTTTTAGTAGATGTCGTTCAGTAGGCTTGTGCGAACGGGTTCAGAAATGATCGTACGCAATGGCATTTTAGGGTGGTCTATACCTGCTAGGATATCTTTCCCCGACTTTAGGTCTTGTAGGGTGTTTTCGTCTATCTGGAATCGCATGAAGTGAACTGCTGCTGTTTTCTCCTCCCGAGAGCGATCAAGATCTTCATTAGAAATTGCATAGATCTTGTTATGATCATCGGTTCCTATCCAGACCGTGTCTTCGATGCCAACCAATTGTTCTAAGCAGATAGCTCTTTCTTCAGGATCGGAAAATTCAATCATGAATGTTGCTTTCCAGTTGTCCCCATCAGGAATTAGTGGATTGTAGGCATTTAATTCTTCTTCAATAGAAGCGCTTTCGAAGATTTTTTCTATCCTAAGCATTTCTTGTATTTGATATTTCATCGTGATCGAGTCTTCGAAGTATAGGGTTGCATGATCGCCCAAGAAGAGTTTTCTGTTTTTCTTGTGAGCGATAACCATTTTTCTAAATTCCTGTCGCAGATTAGAGTACTCTTCTAAACTCCACAGATCGGCCTTAGTTAACTTCATAATCTCCTTCATATCCCGTAAGCGTATCGCACCATAGATATTGGATGTCTTGACTCCTTTTTATCTTTTAAGTTATGTGTGATTAACCTGCCAGCCATAGGACAGTCTGATCCCACATGTTCCGGCGAATCTTCCACTATTTGTCTTTGGACTGGCCTGACAATTTTCAGTGATTTGTTGTAAGACTCCGACTTGACTGCATAAGTGCCGTCGTGACCAGAGCATCGTTCGATCATTGATACTTCGGTATCGGGTATCAAACTCAGGAAATCGCGAGTCTTAGCGCCAAAGTTTTGTACTCTTTGATGACAGGCCGCATGGTAAGAAACTTTTCCTAGGGAATTGGTGAAATCTATTTTAATCAGCCCTTGTTTTTCTTTTTCCATTAGATATTCGAACGGATCGTAGAAATTCTTCTTGATCGTTGCCAAATCCTCTTCGCCGGGAAACATTAAGGGAAGTTCTTGCTTATACATCAGCACGCAAGAGGGTATTGTCGAGATGATTTCGTATCCGGCTTCTATTGCTTCAAGCAAAACCGGAACGTTAGCATTCTTTAAGTTTTCGACTTGACTAAGGTTTCCAAGTTCAAGTTTGGGCATGCCGCAGCAGTTAGAATTTTTTATTGTGAGCGTTGTAATATTATTGTGTTCTAGGACCATGGCCAGATCATTGGTGAGCGGCTCATCGGTGTATTTGTCGTAACAAGACTCAAAAATAGCCACTTTGTTTTTTGTTTCCGGATCTGTTTTGTCGGTGGGGCCTTCCTGATATTGGTTACGTGTTGACCGATCAAATAGTGGTAACGGAGCTTGCTCATGTATACCCACAGCCTTTTCAACTAACTTTCTCATTGGTTTTGAAGAGAGACTTTTATTAACGATTTTTGAGATAAAAGGGGTGCTGAGTGCACGAAGAGCTGTGTCCGTGCTAGTGAGCAGCCTGTCCCTCCATTTTGTTTGACCGGATTCATATTTTTGAGCTTTTGCTCTTAGCATGAGATGTGGGAAATCGATTGCCCATTCGTGGGGCGGTAAATACGGACATTTGGTCTCTGCACACAAATCGCAAAGAAAGCACTCGTCCACGACTTTGGTGTAGTCCTCTTTGGAGACGCCGTCGACTTCGAAAGTATCTGACTCGTCTATTAGATCAAACAGGGTGGGAAAGGATTCGCATAAAGAAACGCATCTTCTGCAACCGTGACAAGCGTCAAAAACCCGCTCCATTTCATTGTAGAGTGAGTTCTTGTCGTAATACTCAGGATTCTTCCAATCTATCGGCGCTCGTTTAGGAGCTTGCAGATTGCCTTCTTTAATAGTCATTAAAACGGTCCTGTGAAACTAAAAAAAGGGGCACTCATGCCCCTTCACGTACGACACAAAGGGACAGTCAGATTACATGCTGTCCAACGCTTTTTGAAAGCGATTAGCATGTGATCGTTCGGCTTTTGCCAGTGTTTCGAACCAATCGGCAATTTCTTCGAAGCCTTCGTCGCGAGCAGTAGAGGCCATGCCAGGATACATGTCCGTATATTCATGGGTCTCTCCCGCGACAGCGGCTTTGAGATTGTCAGAGGTTGAGCCTATTGGTAGTCCAGTGGCAGGGTCGCCAACTTTTTCCATGTACTCAAGATGGCCATGTGCATGGCCAGTTTCGCCTTCGGCTGTAGATCTGAAAACCGCTGCGACGTCATTTTCGCCTTCCACATCTGCTTTGGCTGCAAAATATAAATAACGTCTATTGGCTTGGGACTCGCCGGCAAAGGCGTCTTTTAAGTTTTGAAGGGTATTACTATCTTTTAAATCCATATTAATGAGCTCCCGATATTTTATAAACGCAAGCCAACGTTGGCTTAAGTTCTGCTGTTATTTGACTAAGTTTAAGAAGGTGCTTCTCCTCACCCGCGTGTTTCTATTAGATCATATATATAGTTCGAAAAAAAACTTTCAAGGCCCCGTTTTGCTGTTTTTATGGATTGCGTTCATAGCTGTTATAGTAAATGGATGGAAACCTGGTTTCTCCTTACCTTATGTGGCGCTTTTCTCCAAAACCTCAGATCGCTTCTTCAGCGAAAGATAACTGATAATCTCAGTATAAACGGGGCGAGTTTTGTCAGGTTTTTATTTGCGATACCTTTTGCTCTTTTGATCTGCTTGTTCTCGGTAGATAATTTTTCAGGGGTTTCAGAGAAATTTTTTTCCTATGTGGCCTTGGGGGGTATCGCGCAGATTGTAGGGACATCCTGTCTGATATCGGCAGTGGTTAGGGGCAATTTTTCTGTAGGTACGACGTTGTCGAAAACAGAGGCGGCCCAGGCGGCTCTTTTTGGATTGGTCGTGCTTGGAGATGGCGTATCGCTTTCAATTGCGCTGGGGATTTTGGTGAGTTTGTTGGGGGTGATTTTTCTGTCAGCTAACGTGAATGAGTTGCTATCGAGGTTGTCTCGCCGTGCGCTTGTGCTGGGTTTGATTTCCGGGACTGGGTTCGCAATCGCAGCTGTGTGTTTTAGAGGCGCTAGCTTGTCGATCGATGGAGGAAGCTTTTTTGAACGAGCAGCGATAACGGTTTTATCGGCGGTGACTTTTCAATCCATTATTATGGGGGTCTATCTGATAGTCCGCGAGCCTGGAGAGCTGGGCAATGTGTTCGAAAATTGGAAAATGTCTTGCGCGATAGGGGGCATAGGGATGTTCGCTTCGTTGTGTTGGTTTTCAGCTATGACCTTGAATAGTGCGGCGATAGTAAGAGCGGTTGGTCAGGTAGAGTTGCTGTTCACCTTGGCGACGACAATATTTTGGTTTAAAGAAAAGATACGATTACCCCAGTTCGTGGGAATGTTTTTGATTGTTGGCGGTATCTGGTTACTTATTTAAAGGATGTAAGCATGGATGAAGTGTTGACCGAATTACATGACGGATGGGCAGAGGTAATTTTGAATCGACCTGAGAGGAAGAATGCGATTTCAGGGCCTCTGGGTGTTGAATTGGAGCAGGCAGTCAATAAGTTGAACGCTGATCGAGATGTAAGACTGATATTGTTAAGGGGGAGCGAAGGAGCATTTTGCTCTGGCCTCGATTTGAAAGCATTTAATGAAAAACCTGAGCCTGATTGGGTCAAAGATTTTCAAAAGATTTGGAGAGGCGCGCATAGTGCCTTATTCAACTGTAGAAAACCGATTATTGGGGCACTAGAAAAATACGCGATTAATGGAGGCGCCGCTCTGGCGCTAGCTTGTGATCTGCTGGTATCGGGCGAGGAAGCTTTTATTCAAGTAGGCGAGGCACGGATTGGTATGGCTGCACCATATAATCTAGCGTGGCTAAGCCTAAGGCATCCAGAATCTATTATCTCTAGAGTCACATTAATTGGCGATAGGGTATCAGGAAAGGAATTGGGCAGACTGGGGCTCGCGCAACGGGTTGTGGCTGATATCGATGCGCTGGGAGAAGCGAGATCGCTGGCAGCCGAGCTAGCAAGCTTCCCCGAAGATGGTTTGCGGAGAATAAAAACAGTGATACGTGCGGCGCAGAGGCTGACTGCGGATGAGTGGTTTGATCAGTTTACTCAAGCTGATCCTGTTGCCGGCACCACTAAGCCCTCCAAAGTTAGTTAGGTTGGTAGTTTTGCAGGTGGTCAGCGTGGTTTTGTTGAAGGCTCCGCCACTCGAGTTTCAACCAAGGGGTGTACGAGTTTGGGTTTGTATTTAGTTCCGCGCTCAGCGATTCTGGGGAGATCCATTGCCAGTTCTTAACTTCATCGGGATTGGCAATTGGAGAACCATCGAAATGACCGCAGTAGACTGAGCATAGCTCGTTTTCGCTTAATTGGTCATTGAAAGACGCTTGATACTCGAATTTATAGATGAACTCAAGGTCTGACTCGATACCCAGTTCTTCGATAGTGCGGCGGTTGGTCGCCACTTCTAATGACTCGCCGACTCTTGGGTGAGAACAACAAGTATTGGACCAGAAATTCCCCCACAGCGGCTTAGATTCTGAGCGCTGTTGTATGAGAACATCTCCAGCCGCATTGAATAGAAATATAGAAAATGCTCGATGCAGTTTTCCATCTCCTACATGACAAAGCTCTTTTTCAAGGTGGCCTAATTCATTGTCGTCTGAATCCACAAGAATCAGAAGGTCTTCGTTTGTCACTGTTGAATTCGTTTTGATGATTGTATCTGTGCCATTGTTCGTTTTGGCGATTTTGAGTTATGGCTCTAATATAACAGATCTGTCTGCAGGGCTAGACATGGATTTAGAAATGTTGTTTGGAGGAGTCGGTTCATGGATCTAATACCAGAAGAGATTTATTTGTCGATTAACGACATCGACATCTGTTGTTTTCGCTGGGGGAGGCCTGAGGGGAGAAGCGTATTATTGGTCCACGCGACCGGCTTTCATGCTCGTTGTTGGGATCAGGTCATTATGAAGTTACCGCGTCATTGGAATATAGTCAGTGTCGATATGAGGGGGCATGGTCGATCGCAAAAAAAAGGGCCTTATACTTGGGAACAGTTCGGTTCAGATCTGGTTGAATTGGCTTCACGCTTAGACATAGAAGATGCGATAGGAGTAGGGCACTCAATGGGAGGTTATTGTGTAGCCCAGGCTGCGGCCGTCTTACCAGATGTGTTATCCGATTTGGTGTTGGTCGATCCTGTCATCATGGCGCCTGAAGCTTACAAAAACAGTTTTGGTGTCTATACCTATGAATCCATCGGAGATCATCCGGTGGCAAGGCGTCGGGGGCACTTTGAATCTTGGAAAGATATGTTTGAACGTTACGAGCAAAGGAGCCCTTATAGTTTGTGGAACCTTAAGGTTTTTGAAGACTACTGTATGTATGGAGTGATTCCGGCAGTAGATGGGAAGGGGGTAGATCTAGCCTGTCCTGGACCGGTTGAGGCCTCCATTTATATGGGTAATAGCGAAACGTCGATACACAATATGATCCCCAAAATATTTCAGAGAACAACTATTTTACGTGCCCCGCCGAGGGATGCCGATAGTGTCGAGATGGATTTTACCAAGTCGCCGACTTGGCCGGGTTTAGTTGAGCTGTTTCCCAATGGACAAGAGCGATATTTGGAGCATCTGACACACTTTATACCGATGCAAGAACCTGGACTTGTTGCTGGTATCATTATGGATGTTGCATCGGAATCATAAAAATTATTACTTAACTGGATAGGAGGTAGCATGAAAATAGGTTTTGCGATGGCGTTTAATCAGTCAACCGAGGCCAGCCTCATAGCGGAATCGGTTTCATTGATAGAGGAAATGGGCGCTTATTCTGTCTGGGCGCCTGAGCATGTCTTGTTTTTCCCTGACTATGCGTCGACCTATCCTTATAGCGATTCGGGCCGAATACCGGGTGATCCAGAGGGACTGCTTGATCCGTTCTCGGCCTTAACGTTTATTGCTGCTAACACGAGTAAGCTGCGATTAGGTACAGGTATTTGTTTGGTGCCACAACGAAATCCGGTCTATACGGCGAAGATGGTCGCCGATCTAGACCATCTGTCTAACGGGCGCGTAGATTTTGGAGTAGGCATTGGATGGTTGAAAGAAGAGTTTTCGAGTCTCGGTGCCAGCTTTAAAGATCGCGCTGCAAGATGCTCAGAGTACATTGACGTCATGAAGGAACTCTGGAGTCCAGGTATTAGTGAGTACCAGGGTGAAACCGTTAATCTGGTTCCCTGCCATTTCAATCCAAAACCAGTACAGTCGCCTCATCCGCCCATCTATTTTGGGGGAGAAAGCGATGCTGCACTGGATAGAGTGGTTAAGCAAGGAGATGGTTGGTATGCCTAGGACATTACTCCAGAAGAGTTAGCCAATCGCTTGGATACCCTCAAGACCAAGATGCAGCAGGTCGGTCGGTCGGACGAAGAGATTGAGTTGATTGTTGGACCGAATCGTCACCCGGTCAATGAGCAGACCGTTGCCAGATACGAGGCACTGGGCGTTACGCAGCTGGTCGTGCCTTTATTTGGCACAACAATCGAAAAACTAGAGCAGAGGGCTTCTCAATTTCTCGTCTAAATCATGGATTTAGTGAAGAATCATTATTGAACTGAGTTGAGATATTCTTGTACCCGGTTCAGGTGGCCTTGAATATTAGTCTCTCCTGCATTGTGGGTGGCGATGGCTAGATGAGATGCACCTAACTCTCGCCACTTAGCCGCGTGTTTAGCCCAGAGCTCTGGATTGCCGCCCGCATATTGTGCCTGCGCTTGGACCCCAAAATCATCCCAACTCAGCCCTTTGTCGAACCTTTTTTGTCTGATTTCATCTAACATGGCTTTTGCTTTGTCGTTTGGACCCATTAAGGGGATCCAGCCGTCGCCTAGCTCGGCGCAACGCTGAATTAACTGGGGAGCGCCTCCGCCGAACCATATTGGAATTGGTTGTGATGGCCTAGGATTAATGCTGGCCTTGTCGATTTCGTGGTAGTTCCCTTTATATTCTAGGATCTCGCTGTCCCATAATAAACGCATGAGCTCTACTTGTTCGGCTTGTCTTTTACCGCGGTCACGAAAGTTTTCGTTTAGACCGACATATTCCACTGCATTCCACCCAACACCGATACCTAATTTGAATCGATTGTTAGATAAGATTGCAAGTTCGGCGGCCTGCTTGGCGGCTAATACGGTTTGTCTTTGCGGGAGGATCATGACGGTCGTGATCATATCGAGTTTTTGGGTTACTGCAGCGATGAACGCAAATGTGGTGAAAGGCTCATGGAAAGCGACGTCTTTATCGTATGGACCTTCAAAACCGCCTGGACGATCTCTGTCCGCACCCAGCACGTGGTCATAGATCAACAGATGAGTAATGCCGAGCTCTTCTACACCCTGAGCGTAATCTTTAATCGCTTGGGGGTCCGTGCCAATTTCATTGTGAGGAAAGACCGCGCCGATTTCCATATTCGTGACTCCTGGGAACGTTTAAATTCTTTACAGGCTAACGCTCTTGAGTGCAACTTCATAGTCCGAGGGGTAAACTAGCTGCCTGAAATTCTAACGTAGTGTCGGTTGTAGCATGAGCGAACCAAAGGATAGTACTCAATTTTCGTTTGTAGACATGGAACATGCCATTCTCGAGTTCTGGGAGAAAGAATCTATTTTTCAAAAATCCTTGGAGCAGTCTCAAGGTGCCGATCCGTACGTTTTTTATGATGGCCCTCCCTTTGCGACGGGTTTACCACATCATGGGCATTTAACTGCTAGCACGATTAAAGATGTCATTCCTCGATATTGGACGATGCAAGGACGGCACGTCTCGCGGCGTTTTGGCTGGGATTGCCATGGAGTGCCTATCGAATGGGAGATCGACAAAAAACTCAAAATGAGTGCGCAGGAGGCCGTAAAAAAACTTGGTATCCAAGGTTATAACGATGAATGTCGTACAATTGTTCAGAGGTACGTGAAAGAGTGGCGGGCCACAATAACTCGGTTGGGTCGATGGGTCGATTTTGATGACGACTATAAGACGATGGACCCTTGGTACATGGAATCGGTTTGGTGGGCGTTCAAACAGCTTTGGGATAAAAATCTAGTTTACAAAGGGTTTAAGGTGATGCCTGTTTCTACTGCCTTAGGAACCCCATTGGCTAATTTTGAAGTCAGCCAGAATTACCGTGATGTGCAGGATCCGGCGGTAACGGTTTTGTTTAAAATCTGTAATCAGGACAAATACTTGGCCGCATGGACGACCACTCCCTGGACGTTGCCTTCTAATTTGGCCGTCTGTGTGGGCGATCAGATTGATTATGTTTTGGCGAGAGATGAATCGACTAACAAAAACATTTACGTTGCAGAGGAACTGCTTGGCCATTATGGCGAATTCGAGGTCTTAGAGAGGGTTAAGGGCTCGGATTTGGTTGGTCTCGAGTACGAACCGATGTTTGATTATTTTGCGGATCAGAGGGCTTCTGGTGCGTTTGTCGTGGTCAGCGATGATTACGTTACGACTGATGGTGGAACGGGGCTGGTTCACCAAGCACCTGCGTTTGGAGAGGACGACTACCGGGTATTAACCCAAAACAATATCGATGCCTTTGCCTGTCCTGTTGGGCTGGATGGAAAATTTCATGAGGCCGTGTCGGACTTTGCGGGCCTGCACGTTAAAGAGGCGGACAAACTGATTATTGAGCATTTAAAGGTTACTGGGTCTTTGTATCGGCAAGAAGTGATACAGCACAGTTATCCGTTTTGTCCGAGGTCTGATACGCCGTTGATTTACGTGGCCATACCTGCCTGGTACGTGCGGACTTCGTCAATCATTGATAAATTGGTTGCAGCGAATGAACAGATTTATTGGGTTCCTGAGCACATTAAAGAGGGGCGTTTTGGTAATTGGTTGAAGGGAGCTATTGATTGGGGGGTCTCCAGGAATCGAGTTTGGGGGACGCCGATACCGATATGGATCAACGATGAGACCGATAAGGCGATTTGTATTGGTTCTAAGGAAGAGCTTAAACATTACACCGGCGTCGAGGTGCCAGATTTTCACAGAGAACACATCGATCCGCTAACTTTTGAGGTAGAAGGTGAATCGGGTACCTATCGAAGAATTGAAGAAATACTCGATTGTTGGTTTGAGTCGGGTTCAATGCCTTTTGCTCAGTTGCATTATCCTTTTGAGAATCAGGCGCTATTTGAAGCGGGTTTCCCAGCAGAGTTTATCGCGGAAGGCCTCGATCAGACGAGAGGTTGGTTTTATACGCTTACGGTCTTAGCAGCGGCTATTTACGAGAAGCCTGCCTTTAAGAATGTCATCGTGAACGGCCTAGTCTTGGCTGAAGATGGCAAGAAAATGTCTAAGTCGTTACAAAACTATACCCCCCCGGACAACCTGATGGAAGAGTATGGCGCAGATGCTTTGCGTCTCTATTTGATCAACTCGGGTTTGGTAAAAGCTGAAGAACAGCGTTTTGTCGACTCTGGTGTCCACGACATGACGCGCAGGGCATTGATACCTTGGTACAACGCATTTTCTTTTCTCAAAACCTATGCGGAAATAGACAATTGGTCTCCGGAAAATGGTCTTGTTCAGGGAGGAAACGTATTGGACCGTTGGATGATTTCTCGTTTGCAGACGTTAAAGCAAAATGTAAGCGACGAAATGTCGCATTATCGACTTTTTAATGTGGTTCCTCAGCTGTTTGATTTTATTGAAGACCTGACGAATTGGTATATCAGGCTGAATCGAGCTAGGTTTTGGGGCTCTGAAATGGGGCAAGATAAACTTTCGGCTTTCAGCACCCTATACAGTGTGATGTTAGAGCTTTCAAAGGTAATGGCTCCATTTGCCCCCTTTTTATCAGATTATCTCTATCGAGAATTGTCTATGTTGTCCGGAAATCGACCGGATCAGGAGTCCGTTCATTTATGCCGATTTCCCGAGTTTGAGATCGAAAATATGGTTCCAGAACTCGAAGAGGCAGTTGATCGTATGCAGCAAGTGATTCTTCTGGGCCGGCAAAAAAGAGAGTCCGTTAAAATTGGACTGCGAACACCTTTGGCTAAAATTACGATTATCAACCGGGATGAAAGTTTGCTAGAGCAAATGAAGTCTTTGGAAAGCTATGTCCGCGAAGAGCTCAATGTCCGCACGGTAGAATATTCCAGTGATGAAGTGTCCTATATTGATTTGGCGGCAAAGCCTAATTTCCCATTATTGGGGAAAAGGCTGGGTAAGAAAATGCGGGAATATCAAGAAAAAATCGCCGCGATGACGTTTGACGAAATTATGGATTTTCAAAAAACAGGCAAAACCAAGATTGAGGAAGAAATATTTTCATTAGAGGAAATTGAAGTCTTTCAAAAGCCTAAAGAAGGTACAGAGACGATCTCCAATAGCTTTGTGGCGATAGATTTAGACTGTGAATTGACCCCGGAGCTTGTTAGAGGCGGCTATGCGCGAGAAGCGGTCAATAGAATTCAACGGGCTCGAAAAGAGATGGGCTTTCATGTCAGCGATAGGATAAGCGTAATTTACTCAGCGGAGGGCGAGTTAAAAGAGGCCATCACCGAAATGTCTGAGTATATTGCGGGCGAAGTATTAGCTGTGGAAATCAAAAATGGTGAGCCAGTAGGAAAATCACTGGCGAGTAGCATTGACGATAATGATTTTCTGTTTTCGCTTGAACTCATCGAGAAATAAGAGGTATCTAGATTGATTCGGTACGATTTTGAGCCTGCCCAATCTGATGCTCGGCTGGTACATGTTGGTACTTACAAAAGAAGTGTTCCGGTGAGCCTGGATCGTATGTATGAGAATGCGTTGGATTGGGCGCACCTTCCTTTCGTGCACTCGAGTAGTTTTAAGTCGATCCAACCGCTGGAGTCCGGAGCTTGGGGCTGGAGGGCCGATGTTGTCGATGTTAAAGACAGATCGATGCGTTTGGAGTTGAGTCTAGACCGGTCGTCCCGCCGTTGGATTACTCGTAATTTAGAGGGTGATAACAAAGGGGCGGAAATCTGGACGCATGTATTTGTCGTGACCGAGCAGGTCCTAGACCTGGTGATTGATTTTTTTGTTCCCCTCGACAATCAGAGTGATAAAGATAAGGTCGGTTTGGCGTATGCGAAATCCTATGAACGTTTGTATGATGAAGACGTTCAGATGATGAGCGCACGTCAATTTGAATTGGATCGCAAAGTACCCAGAAGGCCTGATGATGGTATAGAGGTGGCAATCTCAGTTCCCAAAGAGCTACCCCTGAAAATTACTTTGTCTGGCCGGGAATATTTGGTCAACAAGGAGAAGCAACAATGGTACGCCTATCCCTCACGGTGTCCTCACTTGTTGGGCCCCTTTCTTGATTCTCAGATAACTGATGGGATTGTCGTTTGTCCTTGGCACGGGTTTGAATTTGATTTAAAGACCGGCGCTCAGGTCACCAATCGACAGGAAACTAATTCGTGTTCTTTGGGTCCTTTGCCTGAAGTTCAGCAAGTCGGTGATAAGCTTCATCTAACCTGGTCAACTGCGAGCTAGATACAATGAGGACAGTTATGCGATTTAAACTTACAAAGGCGATGTTGATCTTGAGCGTTTTTTCTTCGGTCCTATATGCTGACGTCGCTTCTGATATCTCAGGCACCTATAACGTAGCGACGTTGACTCCATTGGAGCGCTCTGAGGTGTTTGGGAATAATTTATATCTTTCAGAGGAGCAAGCCCAACGCATTACTGAGCAAGCAGCTGCTTACGATGCCCGAGCAAGTGCGGATAGCGATCCCGAGAGGGCTGCGCCAAAGTCGGGCGCTAATGTCGGTGGTTATAATATGTTCTGGATAGATCGCGGAGATAGTGTGGTATCGGTTGATGGACGATTTCGAACATCAATTATCAGCCATCCTGAAAACGGAAGGATTCCGAAAATGACCATCGGGGGACAAGAACGCTTGGAAGGGTTTTTGAATGGCTACCGAATTATTTGGCGTAACCCCGATCCGACTGCAGGCAAGAATACCGGTACTGCCTGGTGGATTAGTGAGACCGATGGACCGGGGCCTTATGACGATCTTGAACAAAGGCCCCTCGCAGAGCGCTGTATCATTGGCTCCCGTTCAACGGCCGGCCCGCCGATGCTACCTAATCTGTACAATAACTATAAAAGGATCATACAAACTGAAGATAGTGTCATGATACTGATTGAGATGAATCACGATGCTCGAGTGATCCGAATGAACGCTGAGCACAGGCCCATTGGTGTCAGGACCTGGTTGGGGGATTCGATTGGTGTATGGAAAGATGGGGTGCTGGTCGTCGATACTACAAATTTCAATTCCACACCGCCGCTTTCCGGGGCAGATGAAAATTTACATGTAGTTGAATATTTTCAGCGGACTGAAAAAGGGTTGAGTTATTCGTTTGTTGTTCAGGACGATACGGTCTGGAGCGAGTCTTGGGGTGGTGAGTATTTTTGGCCGCGTGTTCGAGAAAAGGTCTATGAGTATGCTTGCCACGAGGGAAACTACGCCATAGGAAATATAATGCGAGGCGCTCGTCGTCTTGAAGGAGAGGCTTTGTAGGTTTGGAGAATAGCTAATTACCGCTAAATGAAGGTTTTTGTTTGTTAAGGTAAGCCGAAACGGCTGCATTTCGGTCCTCAGTGCTAGCGGTTAAAAGATTTTGATCGACGTCCATGTGCATGATGGAGTTAGCTAGAACGTTCGAGTATGTGTTAATTGATTGTTTTATCATTTGTGCTGCCATAGGCGGTTTAGCAGCATAAAAAGAGGCCATTTCTCCTGCTTTTTCCAACAACGTGTTGTCGGCAACGAGTTCGTCGAGTATTCCCCAAGCTAGAAGAGTCTCATCTTTCACTCGCACCCCTCCGACCACGAGCTGTTTTGCTCTAGACGGTCCGACGAGATTGATTATAAGGGGAAGGCTTTTCCACATTAGATTGACGCCGATATCTATCTCCGGATACTGCATAAAACAGCCCTTAGCGCCCACGCGAAAGTCACATGCTGTCGCAATACAGGCGCCTCCACCCATTGCTCCACCATTCCATGCGGCGATTGTTATTTGGTCGATCTCTAATATAGCTTGGATAGCTTGCTCGCCGGCGCGCATCCGTCTTCTTTTCTGGACAAGAGGGACCTCGTATTCCGAGCCGGGATCAGTAAGATCGGCCCCCGAGGAAAAGTGGTTTCCATTTCCAGTAAAGATTATGGCCCTGATCTCGCTATCGTCTCTAAAGGACTCGCTGGCATGTTTGATTTCCCGCAGATGATCGTAGTGCAGCGCGTTCGCTTTTTTGGGTCTGTCAAAGCTCACCGTTGCGGTGTGATCCGACTTTTCGATTGTTATATGTGTATAGGTCATAGAAAAATACTATCCAGATCCGGTTGGAAATCAAGAAGAACGGAGCCCATGATATATTGTTCAAGCTGAATTTGGCCGTAGCGTTGTCTGAGACTAAGTTATTGGAAGGGTGTTTATGCAAGATCGAGTGTCAGTAGGCGAGATTAGCTCTCGAAGATTACGATTAAGTTATTTAGATCGCGGTAACCCGTCAGGCCCCGTGTTATTATTTCTCCATGGTCTGAATGACCACAACCGAACTTTTGATTCGTTGATTGAGCCATTTGTCGATGACTATAGGGTCATCACGCCAGATTTAAGAGGGCATGGCGATTCTGAATGGGCTCAAGGGAGTGGTTATAATCAGCTGGATTATTTTTATGACCTATACCGGTTGGTTTCGGATTTGAAACTGGCCCCGGTGACGCTTATTGGTCATAGTCTTGGAGGTGCTGTGGTCGCATTGCTGGCTGGTGTTTTTCCTTCGATGGTGGATCGATTGATTTTGATGGAGGCGATGGGCCTGTGGATGCCAGAAGAGGGCGATTTGACTGTCTTGAATCGGCTAGAAAGCTGGGTCGATCAATTAAGCCAGCAGGAGACAAAGACTCATAAGAAAATAAGCGGTGTTGATGCTGCTTATGGGCGCATGCACCAAGCTAATCCGAATCTAAAAAAGGCTACGGCGCGTCACCTTGCTCATCACGGCATCAGAAAAAATCGGGATGGAACTTATTCATGGAAATACGATTATTATACTAGGGGACATGACTTTAGCTTGAGGCATCAGGAGTCAGCGGATATCTGGAAGCAAATCAGCTGTCCGGTATTGGTGGTCAATGCAAAGAATGGCTTATCGCACAGAATTGGTCACAACGATACGCTAAGATACTTCGATCGGGTTAGATTAGAAATTTTGGATGAGGCTGGTCATTGGATTTATCATGATCAGCAAACCAAAATGCAAAAATTAATAAGAGACTTCATCCAGCCCGACTTCAACTAGTTTTTGCTTTGTAGATACTCCGTTACTTCCTCGGGGCTTCCGCTAAACGTTATCCGAGATTGCTTTTTCTTGATCTGGTAATCGTACATCGGGTCATAATAGTTTTTAAGGAGGCTTTCGATCCACTCTTGGTGAATGGCGCCAGCACCGCTCGTAAATGCGCTTTTAATTTGTCTAGTCAATTTTGAGTGTCTGTCTCCACCGAGCCTACGTTGAATTCTGTTTAAGGCTCCTAGGTAGTGCTCTGAAAGCGATTGTGCCGATGACCCGGCTTCCATAGCATCCTTAATATATTCGTTATATATGTGCTCTGTGCGCTCAGCCAGGTGAACCCTGACTAGGGCGATCGGAGCTTCTTTCATCCTCGCAAAGAGTGCCTCAGGAACTGCAAGTCTACCGATGGTTTTGCTCTCATCTTCAACAATAATATGATTGTGTTGGTGGGTTAGTAGCTTAAGCGCTAATTCGTTTTCGAAATTGATTGGTGTGGGTTGCTTGTCGTCTAAAGCTCCAAAGGCTGACCCCCTATGGCGAGCGAGCTGTTCCAAGTCGATGGAATTTTTTAATCTTTGAATGATGACTGTTTTTTTAGAGCCCGTCTGACCGCCGAGCACATAGATGGGTCTTGTCGCTTGAGACAGCGATTCGATTACGGAGATCAAAGAGTTACGCAGAGCTTTGTATCCGCCTGACATTCGAATTGTTTGAATTCCAGACTGCATCAACCAATCTTGAGCAATTTTTGAGCGTAACCCGCCTCGCCAACAAATAAGATATGCAGTGGGTTCGGCTTCCAAGTAGGTCTTCCATGCCTCTATGCGAGTCTGGCGAGAGTCTCCCGAGACCAAGCTGTAGCCCATCTTAATTGCAAATTCTTTCCCATGTTCTTTATAGGCTTTGCCGACTGATTCTCGTTCGATGTCCTCCAGAATAGGAAGGTTTACGCTATAGGGAATACAACCCTTCGCATATTCGTTGGGTGAGCGGACGTCCAGAAAAGGATGACCGTTGCTAAGAGCCCGAATCTCTTCTGGGAAATCATTAAGGAGCTTTTTCGGTAACCGGCCTGCCACTTCTGAATAATTCAAGGTGTTCTCTCAAAATTTCTAGGACATCGGTTCTCTCTTTTGACGCGACACTAATCGCTTTTTTCTGGAGAATTTTCGCTTGATCAAAATCACCGCTGGCAGCGTGCGTCGCTGCCCACGTGTCTAAATATTCAGGCTGATTTCTAGCACGATCACTGGATTCCATAAGTCGATCCATGATTTTTTTTGCGTATTTGGGCCTTTTTAAACCTTGAATATTGGAGACGGTAAGAGTCCACGCCACTTCATTTACGATGTCGGAATTTTGAATATCTTGTTTTACCGCTTTTTTATACCAACGAACTGCCGTGTTGTTTGAGGCTGGAACGGTGGTGCCAGTCGCGTAAAAGTTTCCCAATATGATCATTGCCTCAGCACTGTCATTACTTGCATGATTTCTTAACCATTTGGTGATGTCACCGTATTCTAAAGACAATTCACGCCGGCTTATTAGGAACCTGCCATACACGATTGCCGCTGATTCGTCTTCAAGGGCCGCACCTTGAATAAAATACTGATTAGCCTTGGCAATATCTTGTTCTATTGAGCCCTTGCCGGAATTGTGCAGTTGCCCTAAGTAGAGTATCGATTCGACATGATCTAAAGATGCTGCTTGTTGTAAAAGGGCCAGAGCCGCTTGTTCGTTGTTTTGGCCGTAGTGGCCCTGAAGATAGAGGCTTGCCAACGTGTACATCGATTGTGTGGATCCGAGGGCAATTGCGTGAAGATAATTTTCCTGTGCTAGCTCTAGTTTTTCTTTTTTGATTTTGTCGGTGTTTGTGAGTCTGGATTGGCTCCAATAGGTGCGGCCGAGTAAAGAGTTGGCCAGTAAATTGCCGCTGCGAGATGACACGCTCAACCAGGAAATGGCACTATTAAATTTTCTTTGATTTACAAGATAAGCCCCAATAGCCACTTGTGCTGCGCTGTCTGAAGCGTTGGCGAGTTCTCTGATAAGAGGCCAGCCTGGTGATTCGTTGTTATTCGATTTGGGCTCGAGGGCCACCAAAGCTTCAGAAAGATCATAAAACCAATATTTTAATGGGGATTTTTCTTTCCTGGCTAGGACTAACGCGCCTAGAGCGATGTTTTCCGTTGTTCGATAGATTGATCCCACTGGCAAGTAGCCAGAGGTTTTGGCAAAGGTTTTGGCATCGTTAATGGTTAAAATGGGGAAAGGTTGGTCGCTTTCACCGGTAAGACCCTTGGTCATAGAACGCTGGATGCGTCTCAGCGAATTCTCGTGAAGTTGTTTGGCTTCTACTGAGTCTAGATGAGCGTAAAAAATGGACATGGCGTAATGCCCGGTTTGACTCCAGGGATAGATATCTAATATGGCTGAACCGATTGATCCAAGCTTCAGCGGTTCATCTTCTGAGATTTGTAGAACTTGACGCTCTAGTTCTAGAAGGCGCAGGTAATCCTTTTTGTTGGTTTCTGAATTGAGGAACTGGTCCTGCTCGTCTTTGAGTTTTTCAGAGAACTGCGCTGCAGAAAGACCATGGTCTTTGCCAACGACACTATGCAATGTCGCGAATATTAATAAAAAAAATAGGGTGAGAGTTTTTGGCATGGGTGTTTTATAACATTCCATAGGCGCAGATGAAATAATTCTTGGATGATCTGTTTGCTAGAGTGCGTTACTAATGTCAACATAACCAAAAGGCTAGAGCTGAAGAGGTGCCATATGGGCCTGTTGGATAAATTTAGAATGCCATCTTCCGAACGTGCATTGCCAGGGAGAACTGAGAAAGTGCCAGTACCACCGGGGCATTTTGTTCATGGCAGAGCTTTACAGAGACCGTTCCCGGAAGGCGTGAAAACCATCGAGTTTGGCATGGGATGTTTTTGGGGGGCTGAACGAAAGTTCTGGGAAATGAATGGTGTTTATTCGACCGCGGTTGGTTACTCGGGTGGTTTTACGCCCAACCCGAACTATGAAGAAGTCTGTAGTGGTTATACCGGTCATACAGAGGCAGTGTTGGTCATTTATGATGAGCAAAAAATTGATTTGCTTATTTTGCTTAAGGCTTTTTGGGAAGGGCATGACCCAACTCAGGGTATGAGGCAGGGAAACGATATTGGTACTCAGTATCGTTCGTCTATTTATACTTACGATCAAGAGCAGCTAGATATGGCGATCAGGACTCGGGATATCTACCAAACCACGCTGACCGAAAAAGGGTTTGGCGAAATAACGACAGAGATTCAACAAGCGGGCGAGTTTTTTTACGCCGAGCACTATCACCAGCAATATTTGGCTAAAGTACCGAACGGTTATTGCGGGATAGGCGGTACGGGTGTTGGTTGTGATGTTGAAGCTCTGGCTAAGCTAGAACTGGCTTAATTTTCAAGTTCTCAAATTTTAGCTGACTGTGGTTTTCGTCATACCACATCGTTTGCATCGTTCAATGCTGATCAGCTTTCCCGATTTCACGTCAAACTGCTTTTGTTCATCGAATACCCACTGATGAAATCCGTTACGACAGAGCGTCTTCCCCCTGGCTTTTTCTTTGAGTTTCTTTTGTTTAAAGTTTTTCAGATTTGTAGGTTTTATCATCACAGATTCTGGTAATAGGGTTGCAGGATAAACTTATTTGCGAATAATTCGCCCTTGGGTGCAATTCTAGTATTCCCGTAGCGTATGTATAGGAGCAATAACTATTGGCTAGGGTGGGTGTGGGCGTTGATTTTGGGACGACTAACTCTGTCGCGGCATTCTATGACGGAGAGCAGTTGCGTTTGGTGGATCTAGAGTCCAGCGGCGCAGTCATGCCTTCGGCGACATACATTGATCAGGAACTACAAACCAAAACAGGTGACCTGGCCATTCAACAATACATAGCCGACAACACGGGACGAACGGTTGAGTTAGTTCCTGAGGTCATAGGCGAAACCTCTAAATTCAGCGAAAGCGGTGATGCAGACGAACCGTCAGAAGTTGATACGGTGACAGAGCGAATTTACGGGGCGCCGATAACGGATAGCGGTCTGCAGGGGCGTCTGTTTCGTGGTACCAAACGCTTGCTTGGCGATGAGCGGGTTCGTCGTCTGATGGTTTTTGATCAACCTTTTCGACTGGTCGCTTTAATTACTCCTATATTGCTTCGGATTAGAAATGCTTTGGAAAAGGAGATCGGCCAGCTGGGTACTGTCCACATAGGCCATCCCGTTAATTTTGAAGGTAGGGAGCGGCTGAGAAACAAGCTCGCTTTAGATCGATTGGGAGAAGCCTATAAGCACGCCGGCATACCCAGCCAGGAATTTTATCCTGAACCTGTTGCTGCCGCCGTCAGTTTTTTGAGTCTTCATCCCGAGGTTCAGGGGGAAACGCTACTTACGCTCGATTTCGGGGGAGGGACATTGGATTTTTGTATCTTGCGCAAAAAGCGAGATCAATTTGAGGTTTTAGCGACACACGGTATCGGAATAGGAGGAGATCACATCGATCAACTGTTATTTCGTGAATTACTATTTCCACTAATGGGTAAGGGAGAGACCTGGAAACGAAAAGGGTTTGACCGAGAAATAGAGACTCGCTTCCCCTTTGAGGATTTTGAAGATCTTTTGTTGAATTGGGCCATCACGTACACCTTAAACCAGAACAGGTACACCACGCCGGTGATGGACTGTATTCGGCAAGGAGGACCCGGAAAACGCAAGTTCGAGCGATTGCAAGAGGTGATCAAACACAATTTAAGTTATTTACTGTTTTCTGCACTCAAAGATTTCAAGGCTAACTTATCGAATTATCATGAAGCCAGGTTGGACATACCTGAGATTGACGTCAATATAGTCATGAGCAGAGCAGAGTTTGAAAATTTGATCCGTTCACCTTTGCAGTCGGTCGCAAGGTCGCTGGACGAAACGGTCAGACAGGCCGGGTTAACGTTGAACGAAATTGATATTGTTTTGGGTACCGGTGGTTCGAGTTTGATACCTGCCGTCAGAGCCATGCTCGACGAACGCTTCCCAGGGAAGGTGGTCGAGCATGACCCTTTTACGAGTGTCGCGACAGGTCTTGCTATCGCCAACTATCATGGTTACCTGTTGAAGTAACAGGTTATTTAGACATGCTTGGTGGATTGACGCGACAAGATACCATCGAGTTTAGCTTTGTTTTCCTTATAAGGATCATCTCTCAGGTTTAAGTAATCCTTGAGCGGCATTTCACGAAATTTCTTAGACATGTTTCGTGCGTAGTCGGACTCGCTGACTCGATGATAAGCGTATTGAGCTTGTCCATCGAGAGCGGTCTTGATTCCTTGGATTTCGTAGGCCTTCTTCGTTGCTCTTTTGTACTGCGTGGCCATTTGCCAATTCATTAGCCCGATTCGCTCTGCAAAGGCTTGGGTGAATTCATCGATGTCATCTTGATCTATACAATAATTTGCCATGCCTAAACGATAGGCTTCTTCGCCAGTGATGTTGTCGCCTGTTACTGCAAGCTCTAACGCCTTTCTCATTGGAAGGCTCCAGGGAAACCACAACATATCTACGCCCATCGAACGCATAGGCGGGTATCCAATTTCACAGTCGGGTGTAGTAACGAGTAGGTCACACATGGAGGCGAGCTCTGAGCCACCGGCTAAAGCGTAACCGTGTATTTGAGCGATCACGATCTTGGATAGGTCCCAGATCTGAAACCATTGTTGTACGACATAGCGCGCCCAGTGGGTTACACCGCTTGTGTCTACGTATTGGTTCCCTAGATCTGGTTCGTCGGAGCCCATCCCCGAAAGATCGTAACCAGCTGTAAAACACCTACCGGCGCCTTTTATGATAATCACGTTAATTTCGTTATTCAGTTCCGTGTGTTTGAGTGCGTGGAATAGTTCCGCCCTGAGCTGATGGCTCATCGCATTCATTTTATTTGGTCGATTCAAGGTGATGCTTGCGACATGAGTTTCTTCGTTTGTTTCGTAAATGATTTGGGTATATTTCAGTTTTTGTTTATACCAACTGGCTGATCGAATCTGCAACTCTTCTAACGTCTCATCTTCCTTTACTTGATCTGTCATCGCTCTTCTCTTGAATTTGAAAATATGAATATAACAATAAAGAGAAGCAGCATCAGGTTGAGTCGGGTATCTGAAAAGGGTAATCGGTAGTCTTTTTACGCTTCGAATCCCTGGTTTTTGACAAATTTCATTCCTACTAAAGAGTTGCAGGTTGGTGAGCAGCTAGCTCTTAATGCAAGATGCCTAATTCACCAAAGGGTGAGTGGTTTTGGCTAGTCGTAGAACGCTTGGTGAAAGCTGAAGATTCCTTGCGGACGAAAATCGGTGAAGAATTTAACCTGAAAGGACTGCGGCGATTCAGTCTTTGGCGTGTGGCTAGGCGAGAGTACAAAGCCAAACCGTTCGTAGTACGCAGGGTCGCCCGTAAGAATGCAGCCTAGGGCGCTTCGTTCTTGTAACCTCCGGAAGCCTTCAGCGATCAGTGCGCTACCGATACCCAAAGATTGATGGTCCGGATGCACGGAAATGGGCCCCAGTGCATACCAAGGGGCGCTGCCATCGGATTGGCTGGCGGGTGAAAACGTAGCTTGCCCAACCAGATCATCATCGATGAGCACCACTAGAGAGATCGTAAGAGCACCGACCGCTCGCAGTCGATTGATCAGGTCCTGTTCGTCGCCGGCAGCATAAGGGCGATCAATAAAGGCCAGTCGTGTGATTCGATAAATGGATTGGTGTTCAGCAACCCGCTCATCTCTGATGACGAGGTCGTTAGAGCAAGTTATAGATTTATTCACACTCAATGGTTACGCTATGCAAAAACTCAATAAAATCAATGCTTTTAAGGTCATTGAAATAGACTTTGTAACTTTTTTGTAACTATTCAGTCTCACAATTTCAATCAATCCCATGGGTTATATGACCCAAAGTTCCATAGATGCCCTTCTAAATCCTTACACGTATATCCTCTTCCCCCATAGTGTTCATCTTTGATATCAAGAACTATTTTTGCACCTTTTGCTATAGCTCTTTTGTAGTGAGAGTCAGCATCAGGAACCACCATATAGATACTTGCAGTATTTTGTCCTTCTAGTTCTATGGGAGAAGAGTTCAACTTACCAAATCCGTCGCCTTCATGCGACGAACCCATCATGATCATACAATCGTGGTAAATTAACTGAGCATGCAGAATCCCGCCATTATCGCTAGGAACTTTTAGGTATATTTCAAAATCAAAAGCTTCACAGAGCCATTCGATAGCTTTCTCACAATCGTTATATCTAATAGAAGGAATTATCTTTGCTTTACTTTCCATACCTCCCTTCCATTCACACTCAATCATTGTTGATGGCTTAGCAGATATATCATAGGTAAAAAGAAAAGCCTAGCTTGGCGAATTGGATGGTTGTTAGGTCAAAAAAAGAAACTTAGGCAGTACTTTTTCCCTATGGTGCGATACTTTCTTATTCCATTAAACAGAGGCACTTGTGTGCTAGGATTTCCGAAATACAGGAAGGCCTCATGGATCAGTTATTACAATATGTAGCAGCCAATGAATGGTTGGTTCCACTAACGGTGATCGTTTCGCTCGGTTTTTGCGTGATGTTGGAAGCGTTAATCCCACTGTTTGGGAAAAGGGATCACAAGATACGGCATTATATTATTAATACGGTTTTTTTGCTTTCGACTGTTTTGGTCTCGAGTCCAATAATTGCACTCCACGGTCTGGTTTTTATCTGGCAAGCGGAGTCTGAAGTTGGTCTGTTGTACTTATTGGATTTGCCTATTTGGATAGGCCTCCTGCTTTCGATATTGGTCTTGGATTTTATTGGTCAGTATGTAGTCCACTTTATGTTGCACCGAGTAAAGTGGTTGTGGCGGCTTCATATGGTCCATCATTCGGATACCCGTGTCGATGCGACGACAGGATTTCGTCATCATCCGGGTGACGCTATCTGTAGAAACCTGGCTACCTTGTTTGCGGTGATCATGTTGGGCATACCCTTGTCACACTATCTGGTTTATCGATTGATTACGGTTGTCTTCGCGTACGTGACGCATGCCAATATCAGGCTACCAGAACGATCAGAAGTGATTTTGAGCTACTTGTTTATTACACCCAATATTCATAAATTCCATCATCATTTGGAACGACCTTGGACCGACAGCAACTATGGAAATATTTTTTCGATTTGGGATCGCGTTTTTGGAACACTGGTGCAAGGTGAGGTTAAGCAAGTCCGATATGGGCTGGACGTGCTAAAAACAGGACGTGACAATGACCTGATCTATCAGTTTATTTTGCCTTTTGATTTTTCGATAAAAACGGATGACCGGGTGGGACTTTTTTCTAGGAAGCACGCTTAAATAGGAGATGAGGTATGGATGACCATCGATTTGTTGCCACCATAAAGAAGTACTATCGCGGCTGTAATCTCCGAGATTTCGATTTGATGATGTCAACATTTTCTGATGATGTGGTTCATTATTTTGTGGATCACGCGCCTGTGATCGGCGCTGAAAAGTTAGCTAATTATTGGTGTAAGGTCGGACCGATTACGCAAGCGACATGGCATGTAGATCATGTAATCGTCCAAGAACCCGAAGCGGTGATTGAGTGGAGTATGCCTTGGACGCCTCCTAGCGAAGAAAAATCAGAAATACTGCGGGGCACCGAGTGGTTTATTTTTCAGGACGAAAAAATCTCAGAGATTCGCTCATATCATTGCAATTTCTATCTCAACGATCGTTTGAACAATTGTCTTCACGGTTTCGATTATGGTGAGCGTGGGTATACGCTTGAGGATATTCCGTCAGAGCTCTCTGGGTCCTGACCAGCTACGATCTACAGTAGTGAAAAACGATTTCAAGATGCGGTAAGTCAAACCCCATACGA
>CAZYHH010000005.1:0-30088 GCA_964647295.1 uncultured Pseudomonadales bacterium | reverse complement strand
TTTGGACAGGAGTAAATTTAATACTGACGTTGTTCTTAGCGCTCAACGTAACGCGTCATCGGGCCAAAGAGGGGGTTGGTGTTGGGATTGGCGCTAGTTCATCACTCGAGAGAGCTGTTAGAGCGCATGGTAACAACATTGAATATGTACCGGGAGCCTTGATAGGACTCTTTGTCCTGGTCGCACTGGGATATTCTGCTTCAATCGTTCACCTTTTAGGTGCGGCATTGTTGCTCGCTCGGGTGTGCCATGCCTACGGGATTCAGCAGCTGGAAGTTCAATTACCCAAGTCCAGGGTATTGGGGAACGTTTTTACTTGGGTAATCTATCTGACAATCTCTTGTCTTTTAATTTTTTCCTTCTTTTCGGCGTGAAAAAATCAATGGGGGGGACGAGCTAATCGTTCTCGACAACGATTAGGCTCCCTTTTCATCGGCTTTCCTGACTTTTTCTTCTCAGTCGCCTCATCCCCACTAACCAGCGATCAATATCGTCGCCTTTTCTTCTTACGTATTCTTCTACTTCAGGATGAGGCAGCACATAAAAGCGCTCTTCTCGGATGGTCTCAACTACGGTCTGAGCGAGCTGTTCTGGCTCGATAATTCCGTCCGTTTGCCCATCACCGAAGCTTCTGGGCGCCATTGCCGTGTTGACCCCTTGAGGGCATAACACTGACACCCGAATTCCTTCGTCACCATGAGTAATCGAGATAAATTCTGCGAGTTTTACTGCTGCAGCTTTGGTGACCGTATATGGCCCCGAGCCGATAGCGGCCAGAAGACCAGCAGCAGATGCCGTGTTCAATAGATACCCTTCGCCACGGCTTATCATGTCTGGCAGGACAGCTCTTGCTGCATAAACATGCGACATTACGTGCAGTTCCCATTGATTTTGCCAAACCTCATCTGCTGCATCGGTAAGGAGGCCTTCGCCACCAGCGCCTGCGTTAGAACAGAATAAATCAATTTGACCATATTTTTCTTTAGTAAATGAGGCTAGTTCATTTATTTGTTGTTGGTCAGTAACGTTGCAGACCATTGAATCGCAACCAAGTTCGGTAGCTGCCGCGTCTAATGCTTCTTTATTTAGGTCCGCTAAGACAATGCCTTTAGCCCCTTCGCCCAAAAATGCTTTGGCCATTGCCTTCCCTATTCCACCGCTTCCGCCGGTAATGATTGCAGTTTTGTCGAGTAGATCCATCCATTCTTCCAATTTCTGTGCGTGGGCAAGACCGTAGCTTTAGTTTTAAGCTTAAGCAAGTGGTAAGAAAGATGAATCGAAGGGAGGTGGCAGAGTAATGAAAAGTGCGGAAGACTCTACATTCAGAGACAAGTTTGCCGTGATCGTTCACACGCTGTTGATGGCGAATGGGAAAGTGTTTTTGCTGCAGCGACAACATACCGGATCGATGGATGGCTGGTATTGTCTGCCAGGAGGGCACATGGAGTATGGCGAGACCATAAAAGAAACGGCAATTAGAGAGTGTGAGGAAGAAGCGGGAGTTCGGGTAAATTCGATGGCTTTGAGAGACATATATTCCTATTGGTTTGAGAAAGAGCAAGGGTTGAACTTTGTCTTTCTTTGCGAAGATTGGAGCGGAGTCGCGACCAACGCGGAACCTAATGTGTTTGACCACGGCAGATTTTTCCCTTTGCATGAGATTCCATCGAAGACGCTGGGATGGGTGCAAAATTCAATATCCTCGGTTCGTTCTGGACGTAAAGAGGTATCCTTAATTGAGGACCCGTATAAGTAGGTTCACGGCCTTTCACCCTGTCCAGAATTTAGCGTATCCCATACAATAGCGCTCAATAATAGTTAGCAGGAATCAGCGAATATGAATGAGCCAGTACGAGTCACAATAACCGGAGCAGCAGGACAAATTGGTTATGCGCTCTTATTTCGGGTCGCGTCCGGCGCTATGTTAGGCCCTGAGCAGCCAGTGATCTTGCAGTTGCTAGAAATCACGCCAGCGCTTGCTGCGCTAGAAGGGGTCGCGATGGAGCTAGACGATTGCGCCTTCCCGCTTTTGGCAGGCACGGTCGAAACTGACGATGTGAATGTTGCGTTTAATGAGACCGATTACGCGTTGTTGGTTGGATCAAGGCCGAGGGGTCCGGGCATGGAAAGGAAGGATCTGTTGGAGGCCAATGCTACGATTTTCTCTGTCCAAGGAAAAGCATTAAATGATCATGCATCGAAAGCGGTCAAGACATTGGTTGTCGGAAACCCAGCTAACACCAACTGCCTTATAGCTCAACGAAATGCACCGGATCTTGACCCTCGAAATTTTACTGCGATGACCCGTTTGGATCACAATCGAGCGATGGCTCAAATCGCGGCCAAGGCAGGTAGGCATGTCAGTGAAGTTCAGGGGCTGTGTATTTGGGGAAACCATTCTGCCACCCAGTACCCGGACCTTCATCGGGCAACGGTAGGTGACGATTCAGTGATGGATGTCATCGATATGAGTTGGTATGAGAACGATTTCATTCCTACAGTTCAACAACGTGGCGCCGCCATCATTGAAGCACGAGGAGCTTCGAGCGCCGCATCTGCTGCAAATGCCGCAATAGATCATATGCGAGATTGGGCTTTAGGTGCTTCTTCGATTTTGAGTATGGGTGTCTATTCTGATGGCAGTTATGGCGTGGATCCGGGTCTTATCTATTCCTACCCCGTACGCTGTCAAGGAGGCGATTGGGAGGTCGTTCAAGATATTGAGGTAAACGAATTTAGCCGTTCCAAGATGGATGCGACTGCAGAGGAACTTGCTGAAGAGAGAGATGCCGTATCACACTTACTTTAGAGCTATAGTGTCTTTGTTGTGACAATACTGATGAAAGGAGCGTTTCGTGTTTTCGAATATTAAAGAATTCAAGATTGAGATTACTGATGGTCAATTAGAGGAGCTAGATCAGAGGCTAAGACTAGCTCGTTGGCCTGAGCAAGAAACCGTTGATGATTGGTCGCAAGGCGTGCCCCTTACTTATATGCAAGATGTCGTGGAATATTGGCTGAATAACTATGATTGGCGTGCCCGGGAATCCTTTCATAACGAGATGCCACAATTTGTTGGCAGCTATCAAGGGCTGGAGATTCATTTTATTCACTGCCCGAGCCCGCACGCGGACGCTAGGCCTTTGATTATGACTCATGGTTGGCCCGGTTCGATCGTAGAGTTTCGCAAGGTTATTGAGCCTTTAACAAACCCAACTGCTTTTGGCGGTGAATCGGAAGATGCGTTTCATGTTGTTTGTCCTGCGCTTCCCGGATACGGGTTCTCGTCAAAGCCGGTAGAGACTGGTTTTGGTGTGGAAAAAATCGGGGCTATTTGGAACGAGTTGATGGTATCGCTTGGATATGAGCATTATTTTGCTCAAGGAGGAGATTGGGGATCGGCAGTTACGACGGCTATCGGCATGCAAAATCTGGGTAATTGTCAGAAAATTCATGTCAATATGCCTTCGGCACCGCCTACCAAAGAGGCGCTCGAAAACCCTACCGAACGTGACAAGCTGGCTTTGGCGGGCGCAAGTTATTATCAGCAGTGGGGTGCAGGATATTCCAAACAACAGAGTACGCGTCCTCAAACCTTGGGTTATGGTCTGGTTGATTCTCCAATAGGCCAAGCGGCCTGGATTCTTGAAAAGTTCTATGAGTGGACCGATTGCGATGGCCATCCTGAAAATGTGTTAACAAAGGACGAGCTCCTAGACAACATAATGTTTTACTGGTTGACGGGTTCTGGAGCATCATCAGGTCGTTTATATTGGGAAAGCTTCGGTAAAGCTTTTTCTGGAGGACTTAAGAACATCGAGCTTCCAACAGGGTGTAGCATTTTTCCAAAGGAGATCGTTCCTACTCCAAGGAGTTGGGCTGAGAAAGTTTATACCAATATTGTCTATTGGAATGAACTTGATAAAGGAGGCCATTTCGCGGCTTTTGAACAACCTGAATCGTTTGTTGATGAACTCAGAGCTTGTTTTCGAGCCTCTTAAAAGGACGCCTTAATTTCTCTTAAAGATTGGATCGCGTTTTTCGCCGAACGCCTTTCTGCCTTCCGCGCCATCCTCGCTTGTACTGATTGCGAGTAGTTCGTGGCGAGCTATCGCGCCGGCCTCTGCAGGGCTTTGTTTAAGTGTCTCCAAGGAAAATCCTTTGAGTGTTTCCACGACCAGCGGAGCGGACTTAGCTAGAATATTCGCCCATGTGCGAGCTTCATTGAGCTCTTGGCCATTGGCGACTGTCTTATTGATCATGCCTACTTCTTTTGCTCGCTCTGCGGGGAAGTCTTGACCAAGCAACATAAATTCCATCGCGAATTTGTGCGGAATTCTTGCGACGGCGCTGGCGATAAGACCCCCGGAGAACCCCAGCTGTGCTTCCGGATATTTGAAAACGGTGTTTTCAGACGCGATCACCATATCGCACATCTGCACAATGATATAGGCGCCACCTATGCACCAACCATGCACTGCGGCGATGATGGGTTTAGTTAGTTTAGCCCCAATGCTTGGGACACCCTGCCACATTTCTTTGGGAGGGTCTTTGATGTCTGCTCCAACAGAAAAAGCTTTATCGCCCGCTGCATGTAATATCGCGACTCGGTCATCGCTCCGCTGAAACTGTTTGAGGCTTTGTTGAAGCTCTATGATTAACTCTTCGTTCAGGGCGTTCATTTTATCAGGCCGATTAAGTGAGATCGTGCTGATACCATTATCCGATTCGTGCTTAACTACGTTTGACATTTTAAGATTCCAGCCAGTCATTAAATTTCGCATCTCGTTTATCATGGAATGCGGAGACCCCTTCTTTTGCATCGCTATGATGGTCGCTGATCGCGGTTTTCGATGCGATCTCATCTAAAGCGTGTTCCCAGGATAGCTCTGCGGCATTATAGATGGATTTTTTGAGTAGCCGCATGGAAACCTGTGGTCCGTCGGCAAGTTCAGATGCAAGGGCCATCGTTTCGTGTTCAAGCTTATCCGCAGGTACTACCTGGTTGACCAGACCTAACTCCAAGGCCTCGGCTGACATGACGATCTTTTTGCGCATCATGAATTCCATGGCTTTTGCCACGCCAAGTAATCGTACTAATAGGTACTGGCCACCCTCGTCAGGGAGTAGGCCGAATCGAAGCGTTGCACTGCCCATTCGAGCACTGTCGGAGGCTATCCGAAAATCGCATGACAAGGCTAAAGAAAATCCTGTTTGTATGGCCACGCCATTGATTGCGCAGATGGTGAGCTTGTCGATATTCCTCACGGTGGTATTGAGTTGTTGAGAAATTGTGCGTAATCCATCGTAAGTACTGAGTGGATTTTCGTGTCCGGGTGGAATGGGATCAACCAGGGGCGACCCCCCCAATTCCGCAGATTTATAGGCCTTGAGATCATCACCGGCACAAAACGACCGTCCCGTCCCCGTGAAGACAAGCACCCTAACATCATTATCCATTTGCGCTTGGGTGACAGCTTCGATCAAGTCTCTTTTGATTGCTGTAGTCATCCCGTTGAGTCTCTCGGGCGTGTTAAATTGGAACCAGGCGATACCTTTGTCGCGGACGGTTAAGTCAAAACCTGTAAATGCTCCTGTTTTCATTGCTCCCCCATTTATAGTAAAAGATTGTTCTTCGATTTAATGACCCATTAAGTTTTTCCATGTATCCATATCGGATATTTTCAGGTACGGGTTAGTTGATTTGGTCTCTCCCATGGTGGCATTAGGGACGTGACCATAGTTATGACCGGGAAGAAGTAGCGTGTCGTCGGGCAATGAAGCGAGCTTTTCCATACTTCGAAACATGTCTTCGGAGTTTGACCCTGGTAGGTCGACTCTTCCGCAACCGTTGATGAACAAAGTGTCACCCGAGACCAAGGTGTTTTTTATCTTAAAACACTGACTTCCAGGCGTATGTCCTGGTGTGTGCAAAAACTCGATTTCAACGTTGCCCACTGACAAAGTATCTCCGGATTCTACTTTCACGAGGTCGCTGTCGGAGATTTCAGTGACCTTTTTGATTCCGTCAGCCTCGAGTTTGTGTGCGTAGATTTTAACGGGGTTGGTCTCTAGGAGTTCAGCAACGCCTGGTACCTGGTTACCACTAAAAGATCCCCCGACATGGTCTGGGTGGTAATGAGTGGCAAGCGCTCCGACCAATTTATAATCTCTTTCGTTTATATGTGTTATTAGTCCAGGAATATCCCACGCAGGATCCACAATTACAACTTCCCGGCTGGTTTTGCTGCCTACGATGTAGGTGTAGTTTTGCATTGGACCAATTTCGATTTGTTCGATTATTAATTCTTGAGGCTCCTCCCAGTTTTGGTCCGACATCTTTATTCCTGATTGATTTGTTATTAGGTAGCGTAACCTTAATAGTGGCTGATAGCCAAATCGTCTAATCGGAGACTATATCTAGAAGTGATTAAGTAGCGACTTGAATGCTGGGGCTAGCGATTAGGGCGTATCCGCCCGGTTTTCCGCGGACCTTCAAATGATTGAGGCGGTTGTAGGGAATGAAACAGGCGGTTTCGCTAGGCACTGTCAAATTTCCAATGCTGCAGGCAGCACCAATAGGCAAACAGATGGCATAGCTCGATGTGCTGGATAAATTGAATTGGTTGACCTGACTGAAATCTACTTTTATCGCACTAAAGCTACTGAAGTCAGCTAATCGTTCGATGCCGGTGGATTGGTTTGCTAGCCTGGGTTCTATAGGAGTGTCCAGATGCATTCGCTCGATTGCGTATTCGCTGTCCCAGTGATCTTGTGTCAGAACTTGTTGTTCGAAAGATATGATGAATCTTTCGTAAGTAGGTGTTTGAAACTCCACCACGCGCACGCCGTGTTGCAGCGAATGGGGAATCCAGGTGGGTACTCTGATCACGTCACCTAACTGCACTTCTTTGATTGAGGTGAAGGCATTCATGTTTTTTTTGGCTTCCATCTCGCTGGCAAGGTCAACTTCCGCTTCTGCGTCAATCTTTTTTCGTATGTTCTCGTACCCTTTAACTGCGGCCAGATAGGCCAGCCGGAACTGCTGGTCAGACGAATATTGTTTGCGTTTGTCCTGGTTGATCCCATACCTGATTTCGCCTATACCATTTGGCCACGCGTTCTTATCGATGTGTGTGACGATGTAGACCTCTTCTTTCTCTTCATGAACTTCCAAGTATAGATTTCCCTCGGGTTCGGTTGGCAGGGGATCAAGTACTTTTAACAGAAGAGGTAAAAGGTTGTTACCAATGTGTTGTGGTGCCAAACTTAAGTATAAAGACAAAGGAAGCGATTTATCCTCGCTAGTCTTGACTCGACTTTCACCGCGTTCTTCTATGCCTGTGTGCCAGATTTCTCGCCCCCAGGGTTTATTTATATCGACGCTTTCCAGTAATACGGGTTCTTCGAGATTAATGGCTTGCTCGCGGAGAGTCGCGGTGAGGCCTTTAGAGGTTTTGTGATAGGTGATTTCGTAGTCATCAGTGGACGCGCTAACCGGATCACGATGCGTGTGCCAAACATTCAGTTCTTCAGCATTGTCATCTTCTAAAAAAGTGCGAAGGTCTATCTTGTTCGCTAAGAAATTTTGCAGCATATTATTAGATCACCATTGATGCTCGAGACTACATGAATTGTTTTAATAGATTATGGAAGTTTAGTGCAAATTAGCTACACGATCATAGAGAGCCTAGCAGGAGAATTGATATTGTATGGCACCCGTCATGCTTTGATGGGCTTGGGATTTTTTAAGAGTGAGGGCTGGGTAAAAGAAATTGATGAGTGGAATGAGGATTCCAGAGCGTTTAAAGAAGTTATTGTTCAGTTGCGCAAGTATTTCGATGGAAGGCTAAAAGAGTTCAGTATTCCAATTTTTCCATCTGGTACTAAATTTCAGTTAGACGTGTATCGGCAGTTGCTTAAGATTCCTTATGGAGAGACTAGAACGTATTCTGAAATAGCAAAAGCGATCGGTAATACCAAAGCTGTCCGTGCAGTCGGGAGCGCGAATTCGAAAAACCCACTTGCCATCATTATTCCTTGTCATCGCGTGATTGGACGCGATGGGACATTAACCGGGTTTGCCGGCGGCCTGGAAGCCAAAAAAGCGCTTTTGCAGTTAGAACAGGGGTAAGTTTGAGAATATTAACCATTGTAACCGTTTAGTTACTATAGTTGATATTGCACTTGTTTCTTGATCTCATAGTAACTATTTGGTTACCTTCAGGTGTTATGACTAGTAAAAGTGCCTTAATGGACAGCGCGAGAATGGAAATTCTGCACTATGAGTTTGCTGGCGCCAGGGTTGATAGGATTGCCAAAGTTGCGAAAGTTAATAAAAGAATGCTTTACCACTACTTTGGCAGCAAAGATGGGATGTATCGCGCGGTTTTGCAGCGGCAGCTGGCGTTGTTGTCGAGTGATTCGGCTCCGGTACCTACTGTTTTGCAAACTGTGTGCAGTATTTACTTATCTGAACTAGGAGCTGAATTTTTAGATAGTGCGATTTATCAAGTCGGCGAGGGCCGGGTAAGCTCAGAGGACTTTAAGATTGCTGCGATACTATGTGCCAGGGCAATCTTATCGCTGGAAGCGAGTTCATCTTCTGCAAACTCAAAGACATTAAAGTACCTAAGGAGCATGAACTCGCGGGAACAGACCACCTTGTGTAGTGCGTTAATGCTATTAATTTTTGATAACGATGCGGACTCGAGCTTAGTTCAGACGCCTAACCTCGTGAAATCGGGCAGAGACCTAGAAGTTATAAAGTCTCATAAAGCTAAACGGCAGGTCGCTGCCAGCACAAGACCTACTTAGACTGTAGTAAGACTGGCCAGAAATTCGGCTAAACTCGATGAAATCTGGCGAATAGGCTTTTGCCCGGGTAGCTCGAGCTGCACGGTGCCTGTTTGATTATTCACTGTCAAAAAGTAATCAGAGGACGGTTCGGTGCATGCAAAGAATATTGAAAATGGAGATTTGGCCTGTTTGCAGGCCAGGAAATGGCCGATGAGATTTTCTATTAATCTTTCGATGTCGGCCTGATTCCATAGGAAGAGTAATTCAACGAAACCATCTGGTGCCTGGAGCGGAACATTAGATGACCAATAGCGGCCATAGTATTTCTTGATGTCTTCGTGGATCCTCGTATCTATAGCCTGTTCCAAACCGGAAAAATCGTTGATGAAAGAGTTTCTCCGGGTTGGCGCCCAAGTTATCCGGGGCTTTCCTTTTTCATTTACTATGGCTTCTCCGATTTCACAGGGTGAACGCCAATCGGGATCGAAGTCCGTCTCGAGTCGGGTCTTTGAGGACGCATAGGACTTCATAACTATGTCTAGATGGTGCTCAACCATACTAAATACTAGATTTTTAGCGTGGTCCTTGGGGATTATTACGGTGTCTAGGAGGAGGGTTTGTTGGTGGTCGATGCGACTTTCGTATTCGCATTCGCTCGCTAAATTTTAACCTTTTCTCTAGTGACAGCCCCGATATTTTCTTAAGAAGCCTTTCGTCACCTTTTTCTTGAAGTTGTAGTACGCGTTGGCGTTGTTCTAGGAGCAATTGTTTGAGTTTGGAAGGATCAAAACTAATTTCGGAGATGGTTTGGATTACAAGAGTGTGATGTTTTTCCATTTCGCTCTTCAGTTCTCTATTTTCGTTCCTACCTCCCTTAAAGCCTTGTTTGATCCGTGCTCTTTGTTGTTCCGGGACCCATTTAAGCCAAGGGGGTTCGGTATGCGGTCGCCCACTAAATCGGCCCTCTGAATTCGTATAGTTGCCTGCTAAAAAGCCGATTAACAGTAGGTTCGAGACAACCGAAGTGATCAACAGTATCGTGATGGTTTTAGATTTCATTTTCCGACTCTAACAAATATTGAGTATATGAGATGGTATCCAATTCAGATTGTAGTTGCTCTTCAGGGTCCATCATACCTCCTAGGCCTATCCCTGTAGCAATGGGAAGCAATAAAGCAATTGCCGTCCTGGTAAAGGAGAAGGATAACCAGTTGACGACGCGGTCCATGGGTTCCGTGGGTTCAATTTGGCCGAGTATATTGCCTTTAAGATGTGATGGAGCTTTTTCATCTAATAGTCTGAGTTGGTTTTCGATAGCTGCCTGGCTATGCAATAAGCTTGTTAATTGAGGGTTTTCCTTTATCACTGCCGAGGCTTGAGCGCGGACGGTTTTTGGCCAATGATCCAAATTAGACCCGTACTGATCCAAGTGTGTTTCGAATTCAATAGGCGTCATCGCTGGATTCTTCCGTTAGTAGTTTTCTGAGGGTTTTCCTTGCCCTCGCAAGAATTGACTCAACAGCTCTTAGGCTCGACCCGAATACTATTGCGATCTCAGAGTTAGTGAAGCCTTGGTTATGAGACAATAAGACCGCGACGCGCTGGTTTTCCGGCAATGTGCCAAGAGCCATGGAAAGTGCGTGGGCCTTTTCCTCTTGTTGACGCAAATCCTCCATGGGTCGGGTAAGTTGTTGTTCATCGTAGACTTCCTCCTGAAATTTGTTTTTTCTGTATAGATCGATGAATTTATTGTGGGCAATTCTAAACAGCCAAGTAGAGAATCGAACTTTACCGACTTTGTAGGTGGTGCTTTTGTTCCACACCCTGAGAAAAGTTTCTTGAACTAGGTCCTCAGCATCATTTGTATTTGACGTTAGTTTAAGTAGATAGCCATACAGTTTGTCGATATGCCGACTCACTAGTTCCGTATACGCAAGTTCGTTGTTCTTCTGGATGGCTAGCATGAGTTCGTCATCGGTTTGATTGCTCACAGAATTGTATGATTGAGATTATTGTTTTCTCGGTACTCTATTAGTCATCTCTTCCTTTGAAATGAAACCATCTTGATTGCTATCAAGCATCGCTAACCTCTTTGCCCTAGAAGGTAATTCGTTTCTGGACAATTGCCCATCTTTATTTGAGTCAAAAAATCCAAATGCCGCGCGCCGTTGGGCCAGGTGGTGATTTTTTGGATTACTTGATCCCAAGAATTCTTGTTCAGACAATGATTGGTTATGGTCTTCGTCAAGGATGCTAAACAACTCTTTGGAATGTGCTTTTTTTCGTTTTACGTCCATATTTCCTTTTCTCTTTTCTTTGCCAGCAAACGGAGGCTTGCCTATACGTCCACGGTGTTCGCTAGGACGACCTTTTCTTCGCATATTTTTGTGTTTACGGACCACGAGGGGTTTAGTTTTCTCAAATTCTACGAGAGAAATATAACCATCTCCATTCAAATCGAGTTTTTTAAAATACTCGGTTTCTCTGGTCTGGATTTCGTCCAGTGAAATTGAAGTGTCTTGTTCTGCGGACGAGTAGACTGGCAGTAGGAACACAATCAATGGAAGGCCGATGATAGATGTCTTCATGGTGTTGGAGCCTTTTTTTGTTGGTTACCTTTGTTATTACGGCTAACAGTCGCTAGTCCGTCGGTTCCCCCCCATAATTAACGCTAATTATTTGGTAATGGAGCTCTCGTTGATTTTCAATGATTGCTTTTTCTTTTTTGGGAAGCTTTTCTTCGGGCTTGATGATGGACACTTCGTCTCCAGGCTGTTTGCCTATTAGGGCTCTCGCTAGTAGCGCATCTACACTAATATAAGAACGATTCAATTCTGTTTCGTCGGGACCAACTATTCGATAGGTATGTCTGGCTTGCGTCGTAGAGTCGACTGTTACCCACGCGCCAAAATAGATTTTACTTTGATCTTTGGGGAGTTTGTCGATTATTTGCAGTGAATCGAGCTTTTTCGAAAGAAAACGAATTTTTCGGTCGATCTCGCGCAGCTGTCTTTTTCCGTAAATGTATTCTGCGTTTTCAGATCGGTCTCCCATGGCAGCGGCCTCTTTGACTTTTTGAGTGACGTATGGACGTTCTGTCTTCCACAAGGCAGAGAGCTTGTTTTTAAGTAGGGCGTGTCCTTCGGGAGTGATGTAGTCCATATTTTTTAGATGGTCAGCCATTGTTCAAGATTCTGAGCGGAACCAAAATCGTTCACTATGGTAGCATTCAAAAATAATGTTCAACCTGGTTTCGGTGTTTTCTATTAGCAATAATGTCGATTAAGATGCCAGTAACCATCGTAAGTTCAAATCTGGCATGACTGAGTCAAAAAAGCAGCCTTTATCTATTCAGTTTTACTGGGATGTAGGCAGCACCAACAGTTACTTCGCCTTTCACCTTTTGCGGACCATCGCGAGAGAGTTTGGTGCTTTGATTGAGTACATACCGCTCAATCTAGGCTATGTTTTTCGCCATCATAACTACGTTTTGAGTGAAGAGCCCAAGGCCAAGTTGAAAAACAGAGGCACTGATTTACAAAGATGGGCGCATAAGTATGATCTTCCTTTCAAAGTGCCGGCTGACTTTCCCATCAAAACCAGCGCCGCACTGAGAGGTTCGCTAGTCATGCGGCGATTTGGTCTGGAGGAAGCCTATATCGAAAAATTGTTTGCCACTTATTGGGAAGATAACGATCCATCAATCAAAGCTGCTGAGGGGCTTATTCCCTTGGTAACAGAATTGGGGGTTTCTCAGTCGGAATTTGCTTCAATGATAGACTCTGAAAAAATCAGACAGGAGTTTATCGATTTGACCCAGCTCGCCCTATCCAGGGATATTTTTGGAGCACCGACCATGGTTGTTGATGAAGAAATCTACTGGGGAAAAGATCGATTTGATTTTATCAGAGATCATCTGGTCAGGTTGGCTGGATGACGAGCGACGGCGCTCGATTTAGACCCGCTTCGGGCTCACTAGGGGCATTTGTAGAGGATGTGAATGTTCCAGATATCATTGAATCCCCTGAATTATTTGATCTTATATACTCTGGGTTACTAGAACACGAGGTGTTGTTTTTTGAAGGCCAGGACTTTTCCGCGGCTGTCTTAGAACAATTTGCGGGCCTGTTTGGCTCACTTCTGGGACATGGAGCATACGAGTTGGTTGAGGGTACCCGGGCGATTCAAATCCTTGAAAGTACGGAAGAAAAACCCTCGAAAATAGAGGTATGGCATTCTGACATGACCTTTATGCAAAACCCTCCGACTTTTACGATCCTGCATTCTCAGATTATTCCCCCTTACGGAGGCGACACGATGTGGGCAAGCGCTCGTGCTGCTTACGACGCGTTGTCTCCTAATATGAAAGCTCTGTTTAAAGGGGTCGAAGCTGAACATGATTTTCGGCAAGGTTTCCAAGAAAGTCTTGCTGAAGCCGACGGAGAGGAAAGGCTAAAGGATGCTTTAGTACGATATCCTAAGGTAGTTCATCCGGTTGTTTTGGAGCATCCGGAAATTCAGAAAAAGAGCCTTTTCGTCAACGCGCTATTTACTAGTCGGATTTTGGAGCTTAGTGACCTCGAGAGTAATCGGCTATTAATGTTTTTGTTCGACCACATTGTGACTGAAGAATTTACGGTTAGGCTCCAGTGGAAAAAAGGCACCTTAGTGGTATGGGACAATCGGACTACCCAGCATAAACCGGTGAACGATTTTTTCCCACAGCATCGATTAATGCATCGCGTGACCGTTGTTTAGCTCATAGTTCGTTCTGTATTAGGCTCTGCGATGGGGTCGGTGCAATTAACAGAGATGAAAATTGGTGATCACTTGGTTTCGGATCGAGATGACAAGCCATAACTTATCTTAGCAAAGCGTTTTCTCGTGTCGAGCCATCCGACAAACTCGTCTTTTTTATCTGAGGAAAGCGAGACATTATCGGCAAGCCACTCATCAAAAGAAGCCATTAACTGGCTCGCCAGTTTCCGGTCGTTTTGGAACAGGACCATGTAGGCCTGTTTTGCATCCGCAAAAAAACCGAGTTCTAGGAGTATTTCTCCGCGATACTCCCATGCGGGGTAATATTTTGGATTAATTGATAAGGCATAGTTGTGTGCTCCCACGGCTTTTCTCAGATCCCCCGTCATTCGAAGTGCGTAACCGAGCTCATTAAAAGCTTTATAGTTTTCTCCATCAATTTTGACCGCTTTACTCTGCTTCTCGATGGCTTTTTGATATTCTTTTTGGGCTTTACTGAGGAGTTTCTCTTTCGTCTTTCCGTTTAGGGCCTGTTTAGCGCGCCGTTCACGATCTTGTGCTTTTTCCTTATGTTTTAGGCCTTCTTTGTAGAGACGTATTGAACGTTCTTCCTTGCTGTAAGGGTCTTTGTAATAACCCAGCGAGCTCATGCCATCGTTTGCGACAGCATTAGCAGGTCTGGGCGTTAACAACATAAATGTCATCGCCAAGAAGAACAAAATGACAAGCACAATCTTGGTGACTTTCATGAGATGTGTGACCAATCGATCGGTCCTTGAATAACTAGGAGGTGAAACATTTTGCATTTTCCTGGAAGAGCGTCAAATAATACAATATTCAGATATGAGCGCAGAAGCATTTTGACGACCTACGATACCATTGATAACCATTTGAAGCTTGCTCGAGAGTTCGATAAGGCTGCTATTCCTATGGGGATGTATCTTGCCTGGTCGCTAAACCTAGGTTTGGTAAGGCCGGAAGTGCTAACGCAGCACGAACAACTAGTCATTAGAATTCGCATGCAAGACGCGAAGGGGAGTGAGCTGTTGATGTCATTGGGCGGGGTTCTGGATGAAGCTCTATTTACCGTTCGGGGTAGGCGCTTTGCGAAAACGTATTATCCTCGTTATATGCAAGACTATAGATCTGTTTTTGGACAGGATCCATATCTTGTTGAGGATACGTGGGACAACTACGACACAATCGCTCGATTGTTGACGAAAGAGCTTTTGGGTAGTTCTACCTTTTCAGGACAACTGGTTCGTCAGGTTAAATTGGGTTCAACGAGTCTTGTTAATTTTTGGAAATCAATTTGGAGGTCAGGGTGAGGAGTTTCGATGTTTACCCTCCTTTTAGAGACGAATTACCGCTCGATCTATTTGAACCACCGCATTCTGACGATTTTTGTAGCCCCTCAGACCCGCCCTCGGAGTTCGTGCGAATTGCGAAAAGTCCGGACCAAGTTCTAGGAATTTACGAGTTAGATCGTATTGATCAAAGACTTTTTAAAATTCGGAGTCTGATTGTCGTTCGGTCTTTTCGAAAGCAGGGTGTGGGTCGATGGCTGCTGGGGCATGCCATTGGCGTGGCAGAATCAAAAGGCGCCCGGCAAGTGGTCTTGGCATCTAATAAAGCGAAAGATTTTTTTAGAAAATTCGATTTTTATGAAGTTGAAGGTACCCTCCATTACGATCTGACTCCTGACTAGTCCATATTAAGACGAGGGACGATTATCGAGCCTGGCAGCGCGGCCTAAATACCCCCCATGGTGTCTAACGCCGTAGTCTTCGCGAGTCACATTGTTTTTTTCCATCAGCGCGAGTGCAAGCGCGTCGCTGATTGCCAGCATTACTGCCATAGAAGAGGTTGGCGTTAATCCCAGTGGACAGGCCTCTTCAATCTCGCCCATGTCGATTACGATATCCGAATATTCTCGTAGCTCTGAGTCAGGGTGCGATGTGATCCCGATGACCGTGGAGACGCCTAAATGCCGAGACAATTCGAGTATTTCGATAACCTCCCGGCTCTTACCGCTTGTCGAGAAAGCGATCAGTACATCGCCACTGGAGACAGCTCCTAAATCTCCGTGGGCAGCCTCTGCAGGATGCAGAAATAGAGCTTGCGCGGCCGTTGAGCATAGAGTGGCTGCAAATTTGTTGGCGATGTGGCCTGCCTTGCCGATACCTGTGGTAATAATTTTACCCGAACATCCAAACATGATTTCTACGGCAGAGACGAAATCCTCGGTTACCTCGATAGAATTTATTGCATCTGCTTCGGCTTTTAGTACAGACTCAATACGTTCTTTTATATCCACTGCCGCCTCGCAATCAAATTTTTGCGATACTGTCACGGCTGGTAGAAAGTCACAAGTATCGGGTGCTGGTCATGTCAATTTTTTCGTGTCTTCCTAAACCGAGAGAAATGGTTTCAGGAGAAGGTCGTTCTAGTAAATTCGCTTTTACGGGCTTTGAGTGGGTAGGGGCTGAGGATAAACGGTTTACGGAATATCTTAATTACTGCATGGAGGATTCAAAGCTAGGCCAGATCTCGGTGAGTATCCGAGATATTGATTGCGGCATGCCATCCCTGGGAATGGATGAGAGTTACACCATAGAGGTAGCTGATCACATAACAATAGAAGCGCCGACGAGCTGGGGTGCTCTTAGAGCGATCTCTACGCTATATCAACTTGATCTCACTGGCGGACTATCAACCCGAACCTCAATATCAGATTCGCCGCGTTTTAGTTGGCGAGGCCTTTTGATCGATGTAGCTCGTCATTTTGTTCCGGTCGACCAGCTTAAAAGAATTCTAGATGGCATGGCGCTATTGAAACTCAATGTACTGCACCTGCATTTATCGGATGATCAAGGATTTAGATTTGAGAGTCTGGCCTTCCCGGATCTTGCGAGTACAGAATTTTATCGCCAATCTGATTTGGCGGATCTAGTGGTTTATGCGGCTGATAGAGGCATCAGAGTCATCCCGGAATTAGATGTGCCTGGCCACGTAACGAGTTGGCTGGCTAAGTATCCGGCATGGGGTTTACGTGAAATTGAGTTGTCCCCTCAATTCGGGGTTCATAGGGCCTGCTTAGACCCCACCAATGAGGAGCTATATCAAGATTTGGAGACCCTGTTTTCTGAGGTAGCAGACGTTTTTCCAGATGAGTTTTTTCATATAGGGGGTGATGAGGTCCATCCGCAATGGTGGGAGAGTGACGAACGTGTCCAAGAATTTCTTAGAGTACAAGGTCTCAAGAATGTGCCTGAATTGCAGAATTATTTTAGCAATCGAATGTTTCAGGTTCTGTCGGACTTAGGCAAAAAACCGATTGCGTGGGATGAGGTATTGCATGAAGACATGTCTGATTTTGTTATTCAAAATTGGCGAGGGTCATCCACTCGAGACCGGGCTTTGGTGAGAGGGTTAGACTGTATCGTCTCCTCAGGGTTTTATCTTGATTTGTTTTATCCTGCAGACATTCACTATCGATTTGATCCTGAGGCGGACCAGGCTGACCTGTTTGCTTTAGAAGATCAGCTCAAACAGGACCCGCGTCTTGTGCACGTTTCTGCTGGTCTAGAATGGACGAACCAATGGCGTGATGGGAATATTGATCTGAAAACCTCAAAACAGTATGAGCCATCATCTATGGGGGTGGTGATTGGCGGAGAGGCTTGTCTTTGGGGCGAACTGGTGTCTTCGGAAGTATTGTTCCCTCGACTTTGGTCACGCTTGCCAGCCATCGCAGAAAGGCTTTGGTCTAGCAGAGATGTTAACGATGTTGATGATTTCTATGAGAGATTTTCTGTACTGAAAACCTGTAAAGAATTGAACTGGGACCAAGATGAAGAAAAAGGACTCATGGCTGCGGGATTGAACGAATCTCAAATTGAGATTGCTAGGATCCTGGAACCAGCCAAGTGGTATTTTCGTTTGTTAGGTAAAGAGTTCTTGAATGCAAGGCTTGAAGGAAAGGAGATGCCGGTATCCAGGCCCTACAACACAGAAACTCAATTAAACCGTGTTGTTGACTATTTGGCGCCGGAGAGTTTGGCGGCGCGTCGATTGGTTTTCGAAGTAGATAAGCCTGTTTTAATTAAACAGGCGAGACTTTGGGTGTCGCAAAACCCTAACGCTTGGCCTCCTGACATGCGAAACGCCATTGAAGCGCTGGTTCAAGTGGGCAAAATCGTGTTGGATTATTTGCTAGATAGTGGGCGTTCAAAATCGGAAGTGACGAGCTTGCTGTGGCAGTTATATATTCCACATGGCGAGTATATGGTTGCATGTATTCCCCCGATTATGATTTGGTTGGATAGCAATGAACTCGACTAAAGAGATCGCAAGCCTTTGGCTCAACGATTGTGTGATTTCTCCTCTTGGGAATGGCCACATCCATGACACTTACTTGCTGGAAAATGAGCAGAGTGAGTCTAGACTGGTTTTACAGAGGATAAATGGCAAAGTTTTCCCCAATCCAACAAAACTGATGAGCCAAACGGTGACGGTTTTGTCACATTTGAATCAGACCGATAGCTTCGAAGTGCCGCGGCTTGTTGAATCGCGAAATGGTCAGGTCATGGAGTTTCAGGAGGATTGCTATTGGCGAGCTTGGACTTTTATAGAGGGGAGCCGGACTATTGATCCAATCGAGAAAGTCCAACAGGCTGAGAGCGCAGCTGAAGCCTTCGGCTTGTTTCAATGTGTTATGGAAAAGATCGACATAACTAAAATAGAAAAACCTATCCCGGGCTATCAGCAATTGTCTTACTATATGAGCGCTTTTGAAGAAGTTAGAAAAAAGGTGCCCGCTGATCTGCTGGATACTGTCGAGTCAAGTTCGTGGTTGGTCGAGCGATTTGAAGATGTGAATTCGGTGGTGCATGGCGATTGTAAGATTAACAATGTTTTGTTTGATGAGGGGGTCGACCGAGTTAAGGCGATCATTGATTTAGATACTGTGATGCCTGGTCACTGGGCCTGGGACTTTGGTGATTTTGTTCGATCTCTTTGGTTTGGTAGAAAGACAATTGATTTAGAGTTATTTCGATACAGTATACGAGGGTTTTTACGAGGCGCGCCATCTAGGAGCTATTTACCTGAGGATTTCGCAGAAGCTCCGTTTTATATTAGCTTCATGCTTGGAATTCGGTTTCTCACCGATCACTTGCAAGGGGATAGCTATTTTAAGGTCAGTGCCCGTGGGGATAATCTTCGGAGGGCGCTCGAGCAATTCACGTTATTTGAAAATTGTGTTAGCGCCCGTGAATCGCTGTTGCAGCTTGCCGCTCAAGCGCTTGAAGCACATGAGAGATAGGAGATATCTATTATTGATGATGGTTTTAGGGGAGTGGACTTCTATATCCGAGAGTGTGGTCAATGAAATTACATGATCGCAATACAAGCTTTTCCTGGAGTGACGCGGAACCTCCGTTTGAAATTATTACCGAAGAGCAAGCTCGTTTATATAATGAAGTAGGCGGCTTTGCACTTGAGAATGTCTTTTCAAAGCAAGAGGTTGCGGAGCTAATAGCTATTTTAGATCCCTTGGAATCAGCGTCGAATGACATGTTGCGTACAATGCAAGATAAGCGCATAAATATCGCCAGGGCTGATGAGATAGTCTTCCGTCCCCATGCGGTGAAAAATAATGGTCGACTTAAATGGTACGCGGGTCACCCTGTCATTTCAGCACTTTGCCGCGACTTAGTAGGAGCCAAACCTCGTTTGTATTGGGATCAGATCGTCTATAAGAGACCAGATACTCGGGCTGATTTTCCTTGGCATCAGGATAATGGCTATACCTTTGTTGAGCCGCAACAGTATTTAACCTGCTGGGTGGCGTTAACCGATGCAACTAAAGAAAACGGTTGCCCATGGGTTGCGCCTGGAGTTCATTTGCATGGGACGTTGCAACATGACTGGACTGAATATGGATTTCGATGTTTAGACCAAGACCCAGTTGACCCGGTACCCTTAGAATTGACCGCAGGATCGGCTGCCGTTTTTTCCAGTCTTTCGCCGCATCGCACTGGACCAAACCTGACACAGGGAATCCGCAAGGCGTATATCCTACAATATGCGAGGGACGGAGCGATCATTCATTTGGAAGATGGGACGATCGTCAACGCTGACGATCCTGATCGCCAGTTTTTGGTCTAAGGTTTTTTGCCAATGACTAATCGAACATTTTATTTGATTCTAGTCCTGAGTTTGATGGGGTGTGGCGTCATCCAAAACACGCCGCTAAAGTTGTTGTCCGGAAAAGGGCCGATTTATCCTGAGGTTCTGCTAGATTCTGGTGTCCAGGGGCATGTTGTTTTAAGGTATGACGTAAACACGAAAGGCGAAGTAGTCAATATTCGTGTAGTCGAGAGTGATCCTGTGGGTGTCTTCGACTTAGCTGCGGTTGAGACTTTATCCAGTTGGCGTTTTAGCGCCAAGGTGGTGGGCGGGGCAGAGCGACCTTCACGAGATGTCACGAGTAGAATTTCTTTTCGATTATCTGATGACCCAATAGAGTATTAGGCTCTTATCTTTACAACATATGCCCCATCAAAGGTGCTGGCAACTGAGTCTCCTAGGCCCACAGCACATTTAAGATGGAACCGTGCTTTTCCGTCATCGAGAAGGCTCTTGATTTCTGATTCATATCCATCAAATTGACAGATAGCAATGATATCTTGGTTAACCGGTAGGGAATAATCGATATTGCCCTTCGCGATGAGAATCGAAGCATCGAGGCCCATCATTTGAGTTTGTAAATACATCATCCCCCAGCCCGTTAGTGCCTGGACTGAGTAAAGGCTTCCAGCGAAAGCGGTACCATGAACGTTAACATTTGGTGCCAAATTCGCTCGAGTAATCAGTTGATTATTCGCGAAGGACTCGATGGACAGTTCCATGCTTTTTGACAATGGAATTTCTTTGTACCAAATGTCTTGGAGTTGGCTCGTCAATGTGTTGGGATCGGGTTCCTGCATATAAAAATTTTTCAATTTGAGGGTCTAATGATAAGCGTCACGATGGCTGAAGCCAATATTTACGAGGTGGTCTTGGACGGTCAAGAGGAGGCTCGATTTCGAGTAACCATGAGCCAAGAATATTATCGAGAGTTGTGTGGTTTAACGGTGACTCATGAATGGTTGATTGTTCAGGCTTTTGCCTTTTTGATGGATCAAGATCATTGGCGAGACCAGCTGCCTAGCGAGTTTGATTTAGGTGAACTTGCTATCCGATACTCGCTTTTCGAGAGCGCATTGAAAGAAAAACTCTTGGTGTGAATCGATCAGGAGCGCTGACGTTTTTGGGTTTAGATGACTAAAAAAATATGAGATAGACCAAAGCGGCATAGAGCGAGTAGGTTACTAAATAGTATAGAGGAACACTGTATTCTTTTATCTTTTTTCCGACCAAGCGGACCTTATAGGCCTGACCAAATAGCCTATTCAATAAGCCAACTCGGTCGCCTGGTAAATTTTCTGTTGTTGAGGCAGCCATAAAAGTCTGCGAGAAAAACTGGTTTATTTTGTCGATTACAATCGAACCAACGGGACGCTTGACATCGAGGAATAGGATGATGCGATCTACCTCGCTTGTATTTTCGGCGAAGTGGAGGAACGTTTCGTCAAACAAAATCGCCTCTCCGTCTTTCCAGTGATACTCCTCACCATCAACAGATATAAAACAGTCGGGCGAATTCGATGTAACTAGGCCAAGATGGTATCTCAGAGAACCTGCGTAAGGGTCTCGATGTTTTACCAGGCGGGAGCCGGAAGGCAACATCGCAAACATCCCCGCTTTAACGGTATCAACCGATTCGATCAATTTGACTGTTTCAGGGCACAGGTCATTTGCTGATGGCAGCGCGGTTTCATACCATTTGAGGTAGAAACGCTTCCATCCTGTTTTAAAAAAAGAGTTAAATCCGACGTCGTTTAACTTATCTGATGCCCTGATATGCGAACTTTGGTTCAGTGATAATGCTTCTTGTTTTATGGTTTCCCAATTATCTTCGAAGATTCTAAGTTCCGGAAACTGATCTGAGGAAAGGTATGGTGTGTTTTTGACTTTTGAAGAAGCGTAATAGAGACAATTTATCGGAGCGAAGAGGTTTGAATGATCTGTGATCATTCGGGATAAGGATTCGTGCCGGATCTTTCCACGGGTTTGAACGTAGTAACCACAACCAATAAAAATGATTAGAACTATTAGTCCCACGTGTGCATCTCTTCGCTGTTGAGCCAGAGGGTTGATTGTTGAAGTCTACACGGTTTAGATGGCTTATTGTAATGTTGGTTATTGGGGTTGTTCGGTAACAAATAGGGAGATTTTTTTGTCTAGCTATACAGTGATTTTTTGCATTTATTTGTGTCTATTTTTTCCTATAGTAAATGCGGTCCACGAGGATGAAATAGAATCTCGATCCTCTGATATAGAAGACCGGGTAATCGAATGGCGTCGCTTTTTTCATGAAAATCCTGAATTATCGAATAGAGAATTTGAGACCTCGACGTTCATTATGAAAGAGCTGACAAAGTTGGGGTTTTCTGTGGAGCAAGGGATCGGAAAAACGGGAGTGGTGGCCGTGCTGAATGGCAGTCTTCCTGGGAAAGTATTGGCTCTTCGCGCGGACATGGATGCGCTACCGGTTACCGAAATGACAGGATTGCCTTATGCGTCCCAAATAATCGGGGAATATGAAGGTCAAAGTGTTGGGGTGATGCATGCCTGTGGGCATGATAACCATATGGCTATTTTGTTGGGTGCCGCTGAGGTGCTATCCGGATTTCAAGATCGATTAAAGGGGAAAATCAAGTTCATCTTCCAGCCTGCTGAAGAGGGTCCACCGAAGGGTGAGACCGGTGGTGCATCATTAATGATCGAAGAGGGGGTGCTAAAAAATCCAGATGTGTCGGCTATTTTTGGATTACATATTTCGCAGGGAGGTCTGGCCGGGACGGCCTCCTATCGTTCGGGCGGCTTCATGGCAAGTGCTCAGCGATTTGATCTAACCTTGAGGGGAATTCAAACACATGGGTCGATGCCCTGGGCGGGGGTAGACCCGATACTGGTTGGCTCGCAAATAGTGAATGCGATGCAGACGATTGTTAGTCGCCGGGTTGATATCACCCAGCATCCTGTGGTTGTGAGTGTCGGATCTTTTCATGCTGGCGTGCGAAACAATATTATACCGGATCAAGCTGTACTTTCTGGGACCATTCGCACATATGATGCTGATGTCCGTTCGTTTGTGCATGAGCAATTTCGCAAAATCGCAACCAATATTGCTGCTTCCCAAGGAGCGGAGGCCACGCTAACGATCGATCGCGGTGTACCTGTAACAAGGAATGACGAGGCTTTAACCGAAGCAATGTTGCCTTCTCTGAAGAAAGTTTACGGAGCTACCAACGTCACCTGGTCTGAGAGAATAACGGGGGCAGAGGACTTTTCTTTTTATCAGGAACAGGTCCCCGGGTTTTTCTTTTTTATTGGTGCTCGCCCGACTGATATTGAACCGAATCAGGCTATACCGAATCACTCTCCTTACTTTTATGTTGATGAGTCAGCGCTTCTCTTTGGTGTCAGGGCAATGAGTCAGCTGGCCCTTGACTACCTGGAGCAGCCGCCGGGTTAAAGCCCCCAGCACTCCATATCATCGGCAAAAATTATGTCCTCTTGGTAGTGTTTTTCAATAGACTGACGGCTCTGAGATTCTCTTCCTTTGGTACGGTTAGTTCGGTGGCCAAGAATAATCATGCGTGCATTAGCTTGTTGCGCAATTCGGCCGATCTGAGACGGGAGGACGTGTTTATCTCGCAATTTGCCCCGTGAAATTTCGGGTATTGCGTGAGTCACGATAAGCGCGTCAGCATTTTTGGCAAATTTAGAAATTTGATTTTTTTGATTATTGAAATCGCCAGCAAAAACGAGAGAGTAACCTTCAACATCAATGCGCCAAGCTATTGTTGGAATGTCGGAATGACTAACTGGAATGGAAGACAAGCGCAATTCTTGTGTACCAAATTTTGCCCAGACTCGATTTCCGGTGGAAGGAACCTCTCTGGGTCTTATCTTGTAGCCGCTTGCTGATTTAAAGGTGAGAGAATCCGCAAGTTTAGGAAACGCACCATTGGGGCCGATGAGCCGTTCGACGAATGCCGCCAGTCCCGGAAATGTTTGCTGGCTGCTACTTGGCCCAAAGATGGTTAAAGGTCGAGAGCGAGTAAGGCCATAAGATCCTATGATGAATGCTGGCAAATCTGAAGAGTGATCTGCTCTTAATTGGGTGTATACGATAACCTCGAGGTCTTCGAAATCAGCACCAGATTTATCAAATGCGACCGAAGAGCCTGGCCCAGTATCAATGAGAACTTTGGCCTTATTGTTGAGCCATATTAGATAACTCGAGGAGGCTTGCTTGTCGTTAAGTTCTGGTCCACCAGCCCCTAGGATTTGAATCCAAACTCCTTTTTCTCCGCAATATTCGCTAGGGTGGGTTAGCCCGCCCCACATCAGAAAAAAGAAAACAATAATAAAAAGTGCCAAATGTTTTGAAGAATCTTTCATGAGGACAATTGGTCAATTTCTTGTAAATAAATTTCAGCGGATGCCTCATCTGGCATTCGCCAGTCGCCTCGCGGAGAGAGACTCACGCTGCCAATTTTTGGGCCGGGGGGTAAGCTGGTGCGCTTAAATTGCTGACTGAAAAAGCGTTCGAAGAACACCCTTAACCATTTTTGTATTTCCTCATCAGAGTATTTTTTTGAATACGCTAATTTTGCGATACTAAAAATCTTGGTTGGTGAGGCCCCATAGCGAAGAAAGTGGTAGATGAAAAAGTCGTGAAGCTCATAAGGACCTATGATTTCTTCAGTTTTCTGATGAATCTCACCCTCGGCAGGAGGGATCAATTCTGGAGAAATAGGTGTATTGATAATTCGTTTTAGGACGTCGGCAAGCTTTTTTGTGGCCTTGTTTTGCGCGTACCATTGGACCAAATACTTGATCATGGTTTTTGGTACGCTGACGTTGACGTTGTAATTTGACATTTGGTCTGCGTTGAAGGTGCACCAGCCCAGTGCGAGTTCACTTAGATCGCCTGTGCCTACTACAATGGCATTTTCTTTATTGGCGCAGTCAAACAAAATTTGAGTGCGCTCTCGTGCCTGTGCATTTTCATATACGTTGTCCAGGTCACCTTGGTGTCTAATGTCCTTTAAGTGCTGTTCTACCGAGCTATTTATCTCGATTTCTTGAATGGTTAATTCTGCGGCGTCGGACAAAGCATAAACGCTCTGTTTAGTATGATCGGAAGTGCCAGGTCCTGGCAGCGTGAGAGAGACTAGATTTTCATGACCGAGGTTCTGCGACGCCAAGGTTTCCAGACAGACCAATAATGCCAGCGTGGAGTCTAATCCACCGGAAAGCCCGATGACGAGTTTATCGGTTTTGACTGCTAGCATTCGACGTCTTAGGCCCGCTGACTGTATGTCTAAAATCTCTTGGGCTCTTTGATCAAACTCTTCTTGTGAATCTGGCACGAAAGGGTGAGGTGTAAATTGGCGAGATAATTCTTTGAGTATATTACTTGTGGCGTTTGAACTACAGATTTTGAAATGAAGATCTCTTCTCGTATTTGCAAAGGTTTTATTCTGAGCTCGATCATGACGAATTTTGTCGAGATCTATTTCCGTCACTATGGTTTCTTCCGTAAATTGGAAACGTTGGCTTTCTGCGAGATTCAGACCACATTCGCTGATGAGGCAATGGCCACCAAACACGACGTCTTTCGATGATTCGGTGGGCCCAGCACCACAGTAGATATAGCCGCACAGATTCTTAGCGCTTGTTAGCTCAACCAGTCTGCGACGATAGTCGGCCTTGGTGATCAGCTCCGTGCTTGCAGATGGGTTGGCGATAAGGTTTGCGCCAGCCAAGCAGGCGGCAGTGCTAGGGTTGATCGGAGCCCATAAATCTTCACACAACTCTATCCCCAGTGTACAAGACTCAACTTCAAATAGTTGGTCGGCTCGGATTTGGAAAGAACCGAGCGTGTTGACGGTGATGGTTTCGTTGACCTGTGATCCATCGGAAAACCAGCGCAAGTCATAAAATTCTCCATGATTGGGGTGTGCACTTTTAGGTACCATCCCCAGAATACGATGATCAGAAATCACTGCAGCGCAATTCAATAGCCTGCCATCTCTCAGGCGCCAAGGGGTTCCAACTACGAGTAGTGGCAACTGCGATGTTTTAGTTAATAGTGAAAGACTAGCGATGGTTTCATGGATAAGGGTTTCTGAAAAAAAAAGATCTTCGGCTGAGTAACCAGTCATTGATAACTCAGGAAAGACGGCTACCGTGACTCCTTGGGCCACTAGTTTTTCAACCGAGTTGGCGATTTGTTCAGCGTTGGAGGTTGGGTTTCCAATGCTGACCTGCGGAGAGCAAGCGGCCACTCTTATAAAACCTAAATCGGAAAAATTAGTCGTCATAAGCGTATTCTAGAGTAGGTGAGCCAAAGTATCTGCTATGAATTATTCTTTTAATTAAATTGGCTCGCGTTTTTCGGTTAAAGGAGCCAAAATCGGAGACAAGAGAAAAATTAATTATTGGGAAGGACTATGGATTTTGAGTTTTCAGAAGAGCAAAACCTTTTGCGCGAGCAAGCCCAAGGTTTTTTGGCGAGCAATTGCCCAGCCTCGGCAGTTAGGGCGGTTCTGGATGGGGGAACCGACTATGATGAGGAGCTTTGGCGCAAGATCGCAGAAATGGGTTGGACGGCTACTGTGATACCCGAAGAATATGGCGGTTTGGGATTGTCTTATCTGGAATTGTCGGTTATTGCGGAGGAACTAGGCCGGGTGGTCGCTCCAGTGCCTTTTAGCTCCTCAGTGTATTTAGCGACCGAGGCGATACTTGCCCATGGCAGCGCTGATCAAAAGGAAAAATGGTTGCCAAGGTTGGCGGCGGGAGAAGCTATTGGCACCTTTGCATTGTCTGAAAAGAGCGGTAGGCCGACCGCCGCAGGACTATCGACAGCAGTATCAGACAAAAAACTGACAGGAACTAAAATCCCAGTAGCCGATGGAGGGGTGGCGGATTTAGCGATAGTGGTCGCGAAGGCTGATTCTGGTGACGGAGCAAGCTTGTATTTGGTGGAGCTTGATCAAGACGCAGTATCCAATGAGGCCGTAAGAACACTCGATTTTTCTCGAGGGCATAGTCGCATTGAATTTAAAGGTGCCGACGCTGAGTTGTTGGGCCAGGAAGGAACCGGCTGGGTTGCTGCTGAAAGACTCCTAGATCGAGCTGCAGTGTTATTTGCCTGGGAGCAGGTAGGTGGTGCTGAGGCGGCACTTGATCAGGCAAAAGAATACGCGATGGGGCGTTATGCTTTTGGGCGACCAATCGCTTCATATCAAGCTATCAAGCATAAACTGGCGCACATGTATGTGAAGAATACTTTGGCTCGAAGTAACTGCTATTACGGGGCATGGGCGTTGAATTCTGATAGTTCAGAGTTAGCGCTTGCGGCAGCCACTGCAAGGGTTGCCAGTATTCAGGCTTTTTTAAACTCCGCTCAAGAAAATGTCCAAACTCATGGAGGAATGGGCTTTACCTGGGAGTTTGATTGTCAGTTTTTTTATCGAAGGGCTAAATTATTATCGGTGAATATTGGTAGCGAAGCACAGTGGCAGGACAAATTAATTTCTGCTTACGAAAAGAATAACGCGGCATAAGGTTTAGGAGAAAAAAATGGATTTTAGTGATAGCGCTCAAGAAGCGGAATTTAGGGCTGAAGCTGCAGCTTGGTTAAAAGACAATGTGCCTGAGGCAAAAGAATTAGAGGGACTCGATGAAATCGCCGCATGTAAATTGTGGCAGAAGCGAAAATATGATGCGGGTTGGGCCTGTATAGGTTGGTCTAAGGAGTATGGTGGTAGAGGAGCTTCTGCTATCGAACAAGTGATATGGAATCAGGAAGAATCCAAATACGATACACCTGGAGGTGTTTTTGTGATTGGTCAGGGGATGGCGGCCCCGACCATGATGACGTGGGCGGCACCAGAGCATCATGAACGATACTTGCCTAAATTGGCAAGCGGAGAAGAAATATGGTGCCAGTTGTTTTCTGAGCCAGCAGGAGGTTCCGATCTCGCGGCTCTGCGCACGAAAGCGGAAAAGGATGGAGATGATTGGGTAATCAATGGACAGAAAATTTGGACATCGGGAGCCCATTATTCAGATTACGGAATATTGGTAGTGCGGACTGATCCTGATGCGCCCAAGCACAAAGGACTTAGTTATTTCTTTCTGGATATGAAATCACCCGGAGTAGAAATTAAGCCGATTAAACAGATCTCGGGTGGGGCCAATTTTAATGAAGTATATTTAACCGATGTTCGAATACCTGATTCTCAAAGGTTGGGAGAAGTTGGCCAGGGTTGGCAAGTTGCTCTAACAACTCTGATGAATGAACGTGCGGCGATCGGCGGTGGAGGTATGGGCGTTAACGTGGATATGGCTTATAGAATAGCTTCTAAAGTTGAAATTAATGGGAGGCCCGCGGTAGAGGACAGTGCCGTGAGAGCAAAGCTAGCGAACTGGTATGTTCAAGAATCTGGTTTGAAGTACACGGGTTATCGTTCCATGACTGCTTTGTCGAGGGGAGAGATCCCGGGGCCTGAAAATTCGATTGGTAAACTAGTTGGAGCACCTAAAACTCAAGAAATGGCCTCCTTTTGTATGGATTTGCTTGAGATGACTGGTGCTATTTGGGATAAGGATTTTTCTGAGGAAGAAGGAATCCTGCAGGGTACCTACATGGGATCGCCTGGAGGGCGGATAGCGGGTGGTACTGATGAGATTATGGCGAACATCATTGCTGAACGTGTACTTGGGTTGCCTCAAGACGTTCGGGTCGATAAGGGGATTCCCTTTAGCGAGGTTCCAACCGGCTCCAATTAAGCAGTATCAGGTTGCGTTGATAAATCGCAAGGCCCGTTTAGGCAGAGCGATTTTGTTTTTTGCAATAAACGAGGTGGCCTGAACTGTTTTACAAAGATATTAAGATGTCCTCGCATTGATCGATGACTAAATTAGCTCCTGCGAAGGATAAATCCTCTTTGGAGGTGTTTCCTGTTAGCACACCTATGCACGTGACCCCGAGTTTTTGCCCCACAACCATATCTAATGTGCCATCTCCTATGAGGGCTGCTTTCTCGATCTTTGCTCCCATGGTTTTTAGTGCATTTTTGAGATGCCTAGTGTCAGGTTTTAGATGCCTCGTGTCGTCTCTGGCGACTAGGCAATCGACATATACTAGTAGATCAGGGAAAACACATAAAACAGCCTCTCTGCAGTTTCGTGTTACTACTCCGAGCTTTATGGATCGCTGTCTTAGGGAAACTAAGAGATCTTCAATTCCCCTAAATGGTCTAGTTTTCAGCGCCTCAGTTAGCTCAATGTTTTTGATCAGTCTATGAGCTTGGTCGGAAAATTCTTCTGCTTGTTTAGGAAAATTGTGTTTTAAATAAGCGGTAGAAGCCTCGATCATCTCGACAATATAAAGGCCTGAATAGACAGCCTCAGGAATCTGGTAAGCCTCACACATAACGATGACTTGTTTTCGCATATCTGGCAGGTTTAGATTTGGGGCAAGGGTTCCATCAAAATCAAACAACAGACAATCGCATTTCTCGAGCAATGGTATTAGTTGGGATTTGTTTGACTGCACTAGCGGGTAATTGTAGTAGATCTAAACAAGACCAACCAACCGGTTTGAGTTATCCCAACAGATTTTCTGAAGAGTCTGATCATTTGCGGCGCTGCTGGCGTCAGTTGGTTTGGCGTTTTCCCAGTATAGCCCAGATTCAAGAGAACCACGTGGTGAAAGCGCAAGGTGCAAGGTTGTTTTAGCCCCTCTCATAGGACTCGGACCGATAGCTTTCCATATTTTATTGATCCCTCTTGAAAACAAGTTATGGGTTGGGATGATGTTGGTACCAATGGATCCGGGATGCAGGCAATGAGACGCTATTTTTGTTGTATGCTGTTTTGCGTAAAAAAATGAAAACAAAATATTTGTTAACTTCGAACGAGCATATGTTTTGAAGGCCCCGTAGCGTTTCGGAGATAGAAAGTCTTGTTCGGCAAAGAGTTCGGAAGCCTTACAAAATAGGTGAGCCTTGGAGGCTAAGTTGATTACTTGGCCCCCTACCAGAAGCGATTCAAGAGAGCGGGTTAGTAGAAATGGCCCTAGATGGTTCACTGCGATGGTTAGTTCAAAGCCATCTGCGGAGAATTCTTTCTCTGGAGAGATGATACCTGCGTTATTGATCAGAATGTCTATCTGGTCGACTTCTTGCTTAATTTTTGCCACCGCATTATGAACAGACTCTAAAGAAGAAAGGTCGCATAAAATTGGAATGATGCTTGAATTGGCGGTTTCTTTTTTGATGTCTGTGGCGACTGTCTCAGCGGCTTTCAAGTTTCGACAAAGCAAGAGCAGTCGATG